>JAYVDE010000443.1:0-11258 GCA_043749575.1 Burkholderiaceae bacterium
CTGCCTGTCGGTGCCCACCATCTACGACGAGGTTGAACGCCCGGCGCGGGTGACCGTGCGTGCGCTGGGCCGCGACGGCCAGCCGTTTCAGTTTGAGGCCGACGGCCTCGAATCACGCTGTGTGCAGCACGAGATGGACCACCTGATGGGCAAGGTGTTTGTCGAGTACCTCAGCCCGCTCAAGCGCGACCGCATCAAGATCAAGATGGTCAAGAAAACACGCGACGAGCTGGGCAAACGCTGAGTCTGCCGACCATGCGCATCGTCTTTGCCGGCACGCCCGAATTTGCCGCCACCGCACTGGCCGCGCTGTTGGCCGCCGGCCATGCCGTACCGCTGGTGCTGTGCCAGCCCGACCGCCCGGCCGGCCGTGGCCTGAAGCTGCAACCGTCGCCGGTGAAGGCGCTGGCACTGCAGCATGGCCTGGCGCTCGCCCAGCCGCGCAGCCTGCGGCTGGATGGCAAGTACCCCGACGACGCACGTGCTGCCCAGGCCGCGCTGCTGGCAGCCGGGGCCGAGCTGATGGTGGTCGCCGCTTACGGCCTGATCCTGCCGCGGTGGGTGCTCGACTTGCCGCCGCTCGGCTGCCTGAACATCCACGCCTCGGTGCTGCCACGCTGGCGGGGCGCCGCGCCCATCCACCGCGCGATCGAGGCCGGCGACACCGCCACCGGCATCACGCTGATGCAGATGGACGCCGGGCTGGACACCGGTGACATGCTGCGGGTGGCGCACGAGGCCATCGCGCCCGACGACACCACCGCCACGCTGCACGACCGACTGGCGGTACTGGGTGGCCGGCTGGTGGTCGACGGTCTGGCGGATCTGGCGGGTCTGGCGAACCTGGCGCAGTTGACGCCTGGGGCACAGTCGCCCGCTGGCTGCGGCCTGCCGCGCAACGTGCAGCCGACCGAGGGTGTGAGCTACGCCCACAAGATCGACAAGGCCGAGGCGATGATCGACTGGACCCTGCCCGCGGCGGTGATCGAACGCCGTGTGCGTGCCTTCGATCCGTTCCCGGGCGCGAGCTTCCAGCTCGCTGGCGAGACGGTCAAGCTGTGGCGGGCCCGGTTGCGGGCCGACGACCACGGCCGACCCGGCGAGGTGCTGGCCGCGCAGGACGGCCGCTTCACCGTGGCCTGCGGCGATGGCGCGCTCGACCTGCTGCAGCTGCAGCGCCCGGGCGGGCGGCGCATAGCCGCGGCGGCCTGGCTGCAGGCCCGCCCGGGCCTGGCTGGCCGGCTGCTGCTGGCCGCCGATTGAACTTGCGGCTGATTGCACCGGCCGCCGGTTGAGCTGGCGGGCGGTTGAACTTGCGGTCGATTGAACTTGGCGCCACCGGCCGCATCTGAAAGGCTGCCGCGCATCGCGGCGCACACCGAGGAATCCCGCACCATGTTCAACCTGATGAAGACGGCCATTCTGATGGCCGCCATCACCGCCCTGTTCATGCTCATCGGTCGCTGGATCGGCGGCCAGGCCGGCATGATGCTGGCGCTGGTGGTGGCGCTGGGCATGAACGTCTTCAGCTACTGGTTCTCCGACACCATCGTGCTGAAGATGTACAAGGCGCGCGAGGTCGACGACAGCAGTGCGCCGCAGTTCGTCGCCATGGTGCGCGAGTTGGCGCAAAAGGCCGGCATCCCGATGCCCAAGGTCTACCTGATCGACGAGGATGCGCCGAACGCCTTTGCCACCGGCCGCAACCCCGAGCATGCCGCGGTGGCCGCCACCACCGGCATCATCCGCGTGCTCAGCGCGCGTGAACTGCGCGGCGTGATGGCCCACGAGCTGGCGCATGTCAAGCACCGCGACATCCTGATCTCGACCGTCAGCGCGACGATGGCCGGTGCCATCGGCATGCTGGCCAACTTCGGCATGATGTTTGGCGGCCGCGGCGGCGATGGCCAGCGCGTCAACCCGATCGCCGGCATCGCGGTGGCGATCCTGGCACCGCTGGCCGCCGGCCTGATCCAGATGGCGATCAGCCGGGCGCGCGAGTTCGAGGCCGATCACGGTGGCGCCGAGATTTCGGGCGACCCGGCCGCACTGGCCTCGGCGCTGGAGAAGATCCACCGCTTCGCCCAGGGCATCCCGATGGCGGCGGCCGAGCGCCACCCCGAGACGGCGCAGATGATGATCATGAACCCGCTGTCGGCCGGCGGCTTGCGCGGGCTGTTCTCAACCCACCCGGCGACCGAGGAGCGGGTCGAGAAGCTGATGGCGATGGCCCGGGGCGGCTGAAGCCGCGTTGGCGCGGCCGGTGCGGCAGCCCCGCTCAAGTTGGGCCGCCCCGCGGCCGATAAAGCCCCATGCGTCGCCCGTTTGCTGTCCTGCTGCTGTCTGCCTCGTTGTTGGTCGGTTGTGACCAGTTGGGCATCGAGACGCCTGCGGTAACCCATGCCCGCAAGGAAGCCGACAGCAAGGCCGTCGGCGGCGCCTGCCGCCATGCCGGCCGGGCGATCGAGGACTGCTACACCCTCAACAAGAAGGCCGACAAGGCGGCGGTGTACGCCGGTTGGCGCGAGATGAACGAGTACATGCGCGAGAACAAGCTCGAGCCGGTGCTGCCTGTCATTCCACCCGAGCCGGCCAAACCGCCCAAGGCGGCCGCGAAGCTGGCCGACGGCGAACCGGCCGACGAGGCCGAAGACACGGCGGCCGTTGCGCCGGCCAAGACCAAGGTCGCCAAGCACTGATTCGGCGGCCTCGCCAAGCCCGCCGGCCGCGCGATCAGCGCGCCAGCCCGCCAGCCCGCCAGCTCAGCCGGTCAGTCGCGTGCCCGCGTCGTCCACTGCACGACCTGCGCTTCGGTCGAAGCCGCCGGCATGGCACAGCCCTCTTCGTCATCGTCGAAGGCCTTGTCGCCAGCCGGGTCGGCGCGGCCCGTCGGCTTGAGCGTGGTGAACGGGAACAGCTTGCGGTCCATCAGGTGCGACGGCGTGATGTTGGCCATCGCGGTGGCCATGTTGGCGATGCGGCCGGGGTACTGGCGCTCCCACGCGTGGATCATTTTCTTGACCTGCACCCGCTGCAGGTTGTCCTGGCTGCCGCACAGCGTGCAGGGGATGATCGGAAACTGCCGCTGCTCGGCCCAGCTGGACAGGTCGTGCTCGGCGACATAGGCCAGCGGGCGGATCACGGTGTGGCGGCCGTCGTCGCTGACCAGCTTGGGCGGCATGCCCTTGAGCCGGCTGCCGAAGAACATGTTCATCATCATCGTCACCACCATGTCGTCGCGGTGGTGGCCGAGCGCGATCTTGCTGGCGCCCAGCTCGCCCGCCACGCGGTAGAGAATGCCGCGCCGCAGCCGCGAGCACAGGCTGCACATCGTCTTGCCCTCGGGCACCAGCTTCTTGACGATGCTGTAGGTGTCCTGGTTCTCGATGTGGAACTCGATGCCCAGCTTTTGCAGGTACTCCGGCAGGATGTGGGCCGGAAAGCCCGGCTGCTTCTGGTCGAGATTGACTGCCACCAGCGTGAACTTGACCGGCGCGCGCTGCTGCAGCCCGATCAGGATGTCGAGCAGGCCGTAGCTGTCCTTGCCACCCGACAGGCAGACCATCACCCGGTCGCCTTCCTCGATCATGTTGAAGTCGACGACGGCCTGGCCGACCTGGCGGTGCAGCCGCTTGCTGAGCTTGTTCCGCTCAAACGCCAGCTTGTGCTCGGGCGTGCGGGCGGCGGCCGAGGCCTGCTGCGCGGCGGCCCGGCCAACCGGGTCGGTCACGGCAGTCATGCCACCCCCTTGGTGCGGCCCGGCGGGCTCATGCGCATTCCTTCATGCCAAAGACCTCGCAGCCGACCGCGTCGCAATCGGGGTAGACGTCGGGTTTTTCGGTGGCCACGCGGGCGGCGCGCACGCAGGGGTGGGCCAGCATCCGCTTCAACACGTCGTCGGCCAGCGTCTCTTGCAGGTGGATGTGGCCCTGCGACACCCGCTCGGTGATCGAGCGGCGGATGAAGTCGTAGTCCAGCACTTCGTCGAGTTGGTCCTTGGTCGGCGTCGACATCGCCAGCGGCACGTAGAGATCGACGTTGATCTTCACCCGTTGCTCGCCTTTCTTCTCGAAGTCGTGCACGCCGATGTTGATCCAGACCTCGTAGTCGCGCAGGAACAAGCGCCGGCAGTCCATCAGGCTGGGGTTGGTGAGCAAGCTTTGCATGGGTCAGTCCTTGGCGGCGGGGGCAGCGGTGGGGTGGGGGCTGGCCGCCGGGGCGGCGCGGGCTTGCTGGCCCGGTTGTTGCTGCGCCAGCTGTTGCTGGGCCAGAAACAGCACGTCGCGCGGCTGGCCCAGCAGGTGCTGGCCGCCGTCGACCAGCAGGGTGTGGCCGGTGATGGCGGGGGCTTCGAGCAAAAAGCGCACCGCCGAGGCGATATCGTCGGGCGTGGACGAGCGGTGTAACGGCGTCAGGCGGTGGGCGGCCTCGAACTCGGCCTCGTCCATCGTGCCCGACAACAGCGTGACACCGGGCGACACGCCGCACACCCGCAGCCGCGGCGCCAGCGCCTGGGCCAGCAGCACGGTGGCCTCGGCCAGCGCGGCCTTGCTCAGCGTGTACGAGAAATAGTCGGGGTTGGGGTTGGCCAGCTTCTGGTCGAGCAGGTTGACCACCGCACCGCGGCCGTCGCGCTGCGCCAGGTGGCGGTGCAGCGCGCGCGCCAGCAGCACCGGTGCGGCGGTGTTGGCGCGCCAGTGGCGGTCCAGCGTGTCGGTGCTCAGGCTGTCGACCGCGTCATATTCGAACAGCGAGGCGTTGTTGACCAGCGCGTCGAGCCGGCCGGCGCAGGCCACCGCAGCCGGCACCAGCTGGTCGCAATCGGCCTCGTCGGCCAGGTCAGCGGCCACCAACCAGGCCTGGGCGCCCAGTGCGCGGGCCTCGGCAGCGGTGGCTTCGGCGGCGGCTTGGGCGGCCGCGCCGCCGGTTGCGTTGGCGCGGTGGTGCAGAACCACGTCCCAGCCGTGGCGCGCCAGGTGCAAGCTGATGCTGCGACCGATGCGCCGGGCGGCACCGGTGACCAGCACCACGGGGCGGGTGCCTGGCTGCGTGTCCGGCCGGACGTCGGTCGGAAGCTCCGGCAGCTTGGCAGTGACGCGGTCGGGGTCGGGGGCGGCCATGCTTCCTACAATCAGGTGATCCATGCGTGACAAGGTCCCATTCCACCCGCCAGCCCAGGCCGATACGGGACAACCCGGCAGTGTATCGAGCGCGCTCGACCGCGTGATCCGCCAGGCAATTGGCGCACAGGGTGGCTGGCTGCCCTTTGACCGCTTCATGGCACTGGCGCTCTACGCGCCCGGCCTGGGCTACTACGCCAACGGCGGCCAGGTCTTCGGCACGATGCCGGGTTCGGGCAGTGATTTCGTCACCGCGCCCGAGCTGTCGCCGTTTTTCGGCCGTGCGCTGGCGGTGCAGGCCGCGCAGGCGCTGGCGGCCAGCGGCAGTGGCCGGGTGCTGGAGTTCGGCGCCGGTTCGGGCGCGCTGGCCGAATCCTTGCTCGACGCGCTGGGCGACCGCGTCACCGACTACGCCATCGTCGACTTGTCGGGCACGCTGCGCGCACGCCAGCAGGCGCGGCTGGCACGTTTTGGCGACCGGGTGCATTGGCTGGACACCCTGCCCGAACAGGTCGACGGCCTGCTGCTGGGCAACGAGGTGCTCGACGCAATGCCGGTGCAGTTGCTGCACTTCGACGGCCGCGACTGGTTCGAGCGCGGCGTGGCGCTGGCGGGCAACCAGTTCGCCTTTGCCGACCGCCCCACCGCGCTGCGCCCGCCGCTGGACGCCGCCGGGCTGGCCGCCCTGGTGCCCGGCACGGTGACCGAGATCCACCCCCAGGCCGAGGCCTTTGTCGCCACCGTGGCCGGCCTGCTGCGCCGCGGCGTGGCGATCTTCATCGACTACGGCTTCCCCGAGGCCGAGTACTACCTGCCGCAACGCCACGGCGGCACGCTGATGTGCCACCAGGCCCACCGCGCCGATGGCAACCCGTTGGTCGACGTCGGCCGCAAGGACATCACCACCCACGTCAACTTCACCGGCATCGCGCTGGCGGCGCAGAACGCCGGGCTGGAGGTGATTGGCTACACCTCGCAGGCGCGTTTTTTGATCAACTGCGGCCTGTTGGCCATGCTGGAGAGCGCCACGCTGGCGCAGCGGGCGATGGCCCAAAAGCTGCTGACCGAGCACGAGATGGGTGAGTTGTTCAAAGTCATCGCCTTGTCGCGCGGCGTGGTCATCGACCCGTTGGGCTTCGCCCAGGGCGACCGTCTGCACCGGCTCTAGGCGACTGTCCGCCACCGAGGGCCGCGATGCGTTGGCTGGTCATCTTCTTCCTGGTGCTGATCCTGTTCAGCGGCCTGGGCCCTTGGTTGCGCAAGATCGGCCTGGGCCGCTTGCCGGGCGATTTCACCGTACGCTTCGCCGGGCGCGAGTTCCACCTGCCGCTGGCGTCCAGCCTGCTGCTGAGCTTCATCGCGATGTGGATCGTGCACTGGGTCTGAACGCCAGCGGCGCGGTGGACCGAAGCCCGCCGCGCCGCCGTGGGCTTGCCGAGCTTCAGTTCAAGCCGAAGGCAAACACCTTCTTCGGCCCGGTCGGCCCGAACAAGCCGAAGGTGCCGCTGCCCCAATACACCATGCCGTCAACGATGGACGGCCCGGCGGTGCAGGGCGCACCGCTGTTGAACGACCACAGCGGCCGGCCGGTCTCGGCGTCCAGCGCGCGCATGGTGCCCAGGCCGGCGGCCATGTTGCAGCCGAACAGCAGCCCATTGGCCAGGCTGACCGCGGCCTCGGCACGGCTGCCGTTCGGGTCCGGGGTGGTCCATTGCACCGTGCCCTTCTTGGCGTCCAGCGCGGCCCAACCGCCGGCGGTGGTCACCGCGCCGTTTTTCAGCGTCCAGGGCAGCGCTCCGGCGCCACCGCCGTTGCTCGACGGGCCGCTGTTGGCGACGGCGACGAAGAGGTCGCGGCCGTCGGTGGCCGAACCCCACTGCAGGCCGCCGGTCACGCCGCCGGGCGCCACTTGGCGCGCCCAGGCCAGCTTGCCGGTCTTGGCATGGAAGGCCCAGAACACGCCGCTCTTCTGCCCGGCACCGACCAGATTGCCGCCTTCGTTGTCGTCGCCATTGCCGCCGAACAGCATCGGGCCCTGGGCAAAGTCATGGTCCGGGCCGGCGGTGGCCGGGTTGCCGTTCGGGCAGTTGTCGTAGACGCCGGGGTAGCCCGGACCGATGGTGATGGCGCCCGGCACGTTCAGGCCACAGGCCACGCTCCAGGTGTCGCTGGGCAGGCCCCGCGCGCCCCACTTGACCGCGCCGGTGCGGCTGTCCAGCGCGATGATCGAGTCGACATGGTTGTCCGGGCTTTGGCAGGCCGCGGGCGAGCCGCCACTGGCCTGGCAGTCCAACACGCTCTGCGGCACCATGTAGTTGTTGCCGGTCGAGACGTAGATCAGCCGGTGCGCCCGGTCGTAGGCGCCGCCGCTGCCCCAGATGGCGCCGCCGTAGTAGCCCACGGGCACGGTGTAGGTCTGCCACTTGACCTGACCGGTGGCGACGTCCAACGCGGTGAGGCTGCCACGGAACTTCCATTGCCAGAAGGCCTTGGGCACGAAGGCCGCCAGCAGTTCCTCGTTGGACGCGGTGCCGACAAAGGCCGTGCCATCGACGATGAACGCCGAGTGAGTGACATACGAATTTCTCGTGGAATCGACCTGGGTTGACCACACCGGTGCACCGGTGTGCTTGTTGACCGCGAACACCCGTGCCGGAGCGGCCTCGGCCTGACCAAAGTTAGCGCCCAGCAGGCGGCCGGCCTGGTTGCCCAGGATCAGCAAATCGCCGCTGATTGCCGGCGTGGCGCGGGCGAAGTCGCCCGGGTTGCCGGTGTAGCCGGCGACGGGCTTCTTCCAGACCAGCGCGCCGGTGTGGCGGTTCAGCTTGTAGAGGGAACCCGTCGAGTCGGGGAAGTAGAGGAAGTCACCCTCCACGGCCGGGCTGGCCGCGACGTCGCCATCGGTGCTGAAGGCCCACTTCTGGACCAGGCCGCCGACGGTCTTGGGGCTGATGCGTTTTTCGTCGGCCTGGTGACGTGAGTTTTTCAGGTCATGGCCGGCGCTGGGCCAACCCGCCGCTGGGTCGCGCGCCGCGGCCGCGCCGCCGATCACCAGGCTTGCCACCAGCAAGCTGCCCTGAATTCCGCAGTGTCTTGAACCTGTCATGTGAGGCCTCCCCTATCTAAACAAGCATCGGAATGAACAACAGGCCCACCAGGGCGGGCTGCTGCGCGAGGCCCCCGATGCGTCGGACCTCACCCGCGTGAACGGCGATTCAGATCATGCGATCAGCTTGCGAAGCAGGTCACAAGTTTCAACGCAACGACTTAGGGATGCCGCGTTGTTGGGCGGTGGGCCGCCCGGTGTCCGGCGGCAGACGCTGGCCTGTGTTGGCTGGGCGCGGGTGCCGGTGCGGAGGCGGGAAGGCGCCAGTGTGGCGCTAGTGTGGCGCCAGTGTGGCGCTAGCGGGCGGGGCCCAGCGCCGCCGCTATCGCCTTGATGCGCGCGTCACGCACCAGGGCGCCGATAGCCGGGCCGGCGAGGCCGCGGGTCAGGGCCTGCTCGGCAATGGTTTGCACCGGCGCGGCCAGCGCGGCGACCAGCGCGGCGGCCAGCCGGGGCCGCTGCGGGTAGGCCGACTCTGCGAGCCCTCTCCCTCGGCCGCGGGCGTCGCATTCGCAGGCCAGCAGCGCGTCTTGAAAACGCTGCGGCCGGCGCATGGCGTCGCAACGTTCGAGCAGTCGCATCACCGCCTGGGCATTGAGTTCACCACTGCGGTGGATGTTGCCGTGCTCGCGCGCGACGGTCTCGGCCAGTTCCCGGCAGTCGTTGGGCACCTTCCAGCGCGCGCTGACCTGGGCCGCCAGCTTCACACTGCGCGCTTCGTGCGCCAGGTGACGCGGCCAGTCTTCAACCGGCGTTGTGCCCTTGCCCAGGTCGTGGCACAGGCAGGCATAGCGCACTGCCAGCGGCGCGTGCAGCCGCACGGCCATGGCCAGCACCATCATCAGGTGCACGCCGGTGTCGATCTCGGGGTGGTGGGCTGCGGGCTGCGGCACGCCCCACAGCCGGTCGACCTCGGGCAGCAGGCGCTTGAGCGCCCCGCAGTGGCGCAGCACCTCGAACAGGCGCTCGGGGCGGTCTTCCATCAGGCCGCGCGACAGCTCTTGCCAGACCCGCTCGGGCACCAGGTGGTCAACCTCGCCGTCGTCGACCATCTGCCCCAGCAGCGCCTCGGTTTCAGGCGCGACATGAAAATCGGCAAAACGCGCCGCCAGCCGCGCCAGCCGCAGCAGGCGCACCGGGTCTTCGACGAAGGCCGGGCCGACATGGCGCAACACCCGCTGCTGCAGATCACGCTGGCCGTTGAAGGGGTCGATCAACTCGCCGCTGGCCGGGTCTTCGGCGATGGCGTTGATCGTCAGGTCGCGGCGGGCCAGGTCTTGTTCGAGCGTGACCTCGGGCGAGGCGATCACGACAAAGCCCTGGTAGCCGCGGCCGCTCTTGCGCTCGGTGCGGGCCAGCGCGTATTCCTCTTGGGTCTGCGGGTGCAGAAAAACCGGGAAGTCGCGGCCCACCGGCGTGTAGCCGGCCTCGACCATGGCCTCGGGGGTGCTGCCCACCACCACCCAGTCGCGGTCGCCGCCGCGCGCGTCACCGGTTCGGCCCAGCAGGCGGTCGCGCACCGCGCCGCCGACCAGGTAGGCCTTCATCGCTGGCAGGTTTTCATCGCTGGCGCGGGTCGGCCGGGTTGAAGTGCCCGGCCAGGGTTTCCAGCGCCACCGGCGTGATGCCCAGCGAGGCCAGGCCCGGCAGCGTGCCGCTGGCCACGTTGGGCACGCGCATGCTCAACACGTTGTCACGCGACATCAGCGGCTCGCCGGGCAGCAGCGCCATCACTGCGGCCTGCAGCAGGCCGGCGGCTTCGGGCAGCGCCAGCACCGGCCGCCGGCAGCCGGCCATCGCGCCGACGCGCTGCACGATCTGCTGCAGCGTCATCACCTCGGGCCCGGCGCATTCGATGATCGGGCTGGCGGGGGCGCCGGGCTGCAGGCGCCGGGCCACCGCCTGTGCCACCGCTTGTGCCACATCACCCACCCACACCGGCTGAAAGCGTGCGCCGGCGCCGGCCAGCGGCAGCACCGGCAACAGCCGCTGCAGCTTGACGAACAAGTTGGTGAAGCGGTCGTCGGCACCGAAGATCACCGACGGCCGCAGGATGGTCAGCTGGCCGCCGGTGGCGCGGGCCCAGTCTTGCCACACCGCTTCGCCAGCGGCCTTGCTGCGCAAGTAGTTCGACGGCGCGTTCGGCGCCACGCCCAGCGCGCTGACATGGACCACCCGCCGCACGCCAGCGGCGCTGCAGGCGGCGGCCAGCGTGCGCGGCAACGCAACATGGACCCGGTCGAAATCGGCGGCGCTGCCGTGCAGGATGGCCACCAGGTGGACCAGCGCGTCGGCGCCGGCCAGCAGCGGGGCGATGGCCTGCGGGTCGTGTACGTTGGCGGCGGCCAGATCGACGGTGGGCAGTACCTGCAGCGCACGGCCGCTGGCCAGGTGGCGCGTGGGCACCACCAGGCGGCAGCCGGCGTCTTGTTCAAACAGGCGCTCGCAGACGCTGCGGCCGACAAAGCCGGTGCCGCCGGTGATGACGATCTTGTTCATCAGGAAACCTCCATGCTGCGCATTGCGGTGTATTCGCCTTTCGGGCGGCCGGACAGGCTCATGGCAGTTCGGTGTTGGGGCTGGTGGCGCTGGCCGCGCGCGGGCCGATGGCGTTGCCCAGGCGGGGACGCAATTGGGGCAACTGGGGCGCCGGCGGCGGCTGGCGGCGGTCGAGCAGGGCGCTGTAGACCGCGGCGTTGGACATCACTTTCTTGACGTAGTCGCGGGTTTCGTTGAACGGGATGTTCTCGGCCCAGATGGCGGTCTCCAGGGTCGGGCCCTCGCGCCAGCGGCGCGGCCGGCCGGGGCCGGCGTTGTAGGCCGCGGCGGCCATCGGCTGCGAGCCGCCGAGGTCGTCGAGCACCATCTTCAGGTAAGCGGTGCCCAGCTTCAGGTTGGTGGCGGGGTCGCTGATCAGCGCCGGGTTGGTCCAGGGCAGACCGATTTTCTTGGCCACGTAGCGCGCGGTGGCCGGCATCACCTGCATCAGACCGGCCGCGCCGACGCTGGATTTCAGCTGCGGCATGAAGCGG
>JAYVDE010000444.1:0-4283 GCA_043749575.1 Burkholderiaceae bacterium
CCGGCACCAACAACACATCGTCGAAGGTGAGCGCTTTGCCTAGAAGGCGCATGGGAGAGCTCCAGTCGCAAAACCAGATTATACGGAGCGACCCGAACCCGGCCGGCAGACCGGCCAAGCCCGCGTTGGCGCTGGCTACACTGCGCAGCAGCATCGCTACGGAGCTCGGCTTGCGCAACGGATTGTTTGGCCAACCTGCCGCCCCCACCTTGCTGGGGCTGGCGCTGACGCTGCTGCTGGCCGCCGCCACCAGCCCGGTCTGGGCCCAGTACATGTGGAAGGACAGCCGCGGCCAGGTGCATGCCAGTGACCTGCCGCCGCCGCGCGAGATCCCTGAGAAAGATGTGCTGCAGCGCCCGACCGCTGCCCGCAAAGCGACCGCTGCGCTGGCACCGGCACCGCTCGCGTCGGCTGCCAGTGCCGCCGCGCTGGCCAAGCCGGCGGTCGACCCCGAACTGGAGGCACGCCGCAAAAAGGCCGAGTTGGACGCCGGCGCCAAGGCCCAAGCTACCGCCGACAAGCAGGCCGCCCAGCGGGCCGACAACTGTCAGCGCGCCCGCCAGCAACTGGCCACGCTGGACAACGGCCAGCGCCTGGTGCAGTTCAATGCCCAGGGCGAGCGGGTGGTGATGGACGACGCAGCACGCGCCACTGCGGCCGCCCAGGCACGTCAGGTGGTGGCCAGCGACTGCCGCTGACGCAGCACGCCGGCCGTCTGGCAGCGCGACAGCGAAACGCTTCGGTCGAGCTGCAGGTCGGCAGCGCCGCAGTTCGGCAGGTCGGCAGTTCGGCTGCGCAGCACATGGCGGCTGCGCTGTGATCGACGCCGCAGCGAGGCGCTTCAGCGGTCTCGGCGCACTTTCTTCAGGCCATCTCGCCGATAGCGCAGGCGCCGCGCCTCTTTCGGGTCGACCTGCAGCGGGCGCAGCAGTTCCAGCCGGTCGTGCTCACGCAGCACAGTGGCCCATGCGCAGGGCCGGCCAGCCAAGCCCAACACCAAGGTCGCGAGCAGCGCGGCACCGAGCCGCTGTGGCAGGCCGCTGGCGCGCAGCGCGTCGCGGGCGGTGGCTCCGACCGGCAGGCTCAAGGGCATGTGATCGATCTGATGCGGCGCGGCGGCATAAACCACTTCGACCGAGATCATTGCGGCGGCCGCTGGCGCCAGCTCAACGCACGCCATAAACCTGCTCGGCACGCTGCACAAACGAATCGACGAAGGTGTTGGCCACCCGGTCGAACACCGGGCTGAGCACCAGTTCGAGTGCCCGGCTGGAAAAGGCATAACGCAGGTCGAACTCGACGCGGCAGGCGCTGGCCGCCGGTGATGTGCCACCAGCGCCACCAGCGCCACCAGCGCCACCAGCACCACCAGCGCCGCCAGCGCCGCCAGCGCCGCCAGCGCCGATAGGCAGGAAGCGCCAGGTGCCTTCCAGCGCCGAGAACGGGCCATCGACCAGCGCCATCGTCACCACGCTGTCGACTTGATGGCCGTTGCGGGTGGTGAAGGCATGGCGCAAGCCGGCGTAGTGCAGCTGCAGGCGTGCAGTCACGCCGTTGGCATGCTGCTCGATCACGTCAGCGCGCTCGCACCACGGCAGAAAGCGGGGGTACTGCTCGACCGCGGTGACCAGCGCGTACATCTCGCGGGCCGAGTACCACAGCAGGACGGACTTCTTGACGTGCTTCATACAATGGGCTGAATTCTAGGGGCCGGTTGGTGCTCTGCACGAACGACCCCCTCCACTGCGGCTCCCTCCCCCATGTCCACCCTCACCACCACGCGCAAGGAAGCGGCCAAGGCGGCCAAGCCCTCGGGTCCGATCGCCGAGAACCGCCGTGCCCGCTACGACTACCACATTGAAGAACGCCACGAGGCCGGCATGGTGCTGTCGGGCTGGGAGATCAAGGCCATCCGCGCCGGCCAAGTGCAGTTGACCGACGGTTACGTGGTGATCAAGGACGGCGAGCTCTTTCTGATCGGCTGCCGCATCAACGCGCTGCGCTCGGCGTCGACCCATGTCAGCCCCGAGGCCGACCGCACCAAGAAGCTGTTGATGCACAAGGCCGAGATCCGTCGCCTGGTGGCCAAGGTCGAGCAGCGCGGTTTCACCCTGGTGCCGCTGAACCTGCACTACAAGGGCGGCTTGGTGAAGGTCGACATCGCGCTGGCCAAGGGCAAGGCCGAGCACGACAAGCGCAACACCGAAAAAGACCGCGAATGGGAACGGGAACGTGGCCGGCTGATGAGACATTCGGTCTCATCAGGTGCGTAGCACCAGGGCGCCAGCCCTGACGGCCACGTCGCGCCCAGCGCAAGGCGGCCGGCTGATGAGACATTCAGTCTCATCAGGTGCGTAGCACCAGGGCGCCAGCCCTGACGGCCAAGTCGCGCCCAGCGCAAGGTGGCCGGCTGATGCGGCACAACGTCTCGGCGAAGTCCTGAGCTCGGCTGAGGTGCCGCACGAGGCGCCATCCCGGCGACAAGGCGGCGACTTCAATCCCAGTTCGGTTTGCGCTTGTCGATGAAGGCCTGCACACCTTCGAGCGCGCTGTCGTCCATCATGTTGCAGGCCATGGTCTGTACGGCGTCGTCGTAGGCGGCGGCCATGCCCAGTTCGATCTGGCGGTAGAACAGCGCCTTGCCCAGCGCCAGCGCCACCTTCGGCTTGGCGACAATGCTGGCGACCAGTGCCTCGACCTCCGCCGCCACGTCCCCAGGCGCCACCACCCAGTTGACCAGGCCCCGGGCCTTGGCTTCGTCAGCGCTGATGAAAGCGCCGGTGACCAGCATCTCGAAGGCTTGCTTGCGGCCCAGGTTGCGTGACAGCGCCACGCTGGGCGTGGCGCAGAACAGCCCCAGGTTGACGCCGCTTGCGGCAAAGCGTGCATCCGACGCGGCCACCGCCAGGTCGCACATCGCCACCAGTTGGCAGCCCGCCGCAGTGGCGATGCCCTGCACCTGGGCGATCACCGGCACCGGCAGCCGTTGCAGGCTCATCATCAAGCGGGCGCACCGTGCAAACAGCGATTCGTAATAAGCCGCCGACGGCGCGGCCCGCATCTCCTTCAGGTCGTGGCCGGCGCAGAAGGCCTTGCCTGCCGCCTTGATCACCAGCAGCCGCGCGCTGGTGTCGAGCGCCAGCAGGTCCAGCTCGCGTTGCAGCGCCTCGAGCATCGCCTCGGACAGCGCGTTGAAGGCCTGCGGTCGGTTCAAGGTGAGGCTGACGACGCCGCGGGCATCCTGCTGGCGCAGCAGCAGCGGTTCTTCGGTGCTCAGCATGGTGTCGCTCCTTTCAGTCGGCAGGTTCCAGCTGGCGGCTGTCGATCCATCGTGTTCACTCGATGGCGGCCGGCGACTTCGCCCGCTCGCGCAACTGGAACTTCTGGATCTTGCCGGTGGAGGTTTTCGGGATCTCCTCGAAGCGGATCTCG
Organism: Burkholderiaceae bacterium; assembly: GCA_043749575.1. Classification (GTDB taxonomy): domain Bacteria; phylum Pseudomonadota; class Gammaproteobacteria; order Burkholderiales; family Burkholderiaceae_C; genus Pseudaquabacterium. Next base: position 3,433 of record JAYVDE010000444.1, read on the forward strand.
CGCGGCACCTTGTAGCCCGCCAGCAGGCCCTTGCAATGGGCCACCAGCTCGGCGGAGGTCACCGTGGCACCGGCTTTGAGCTCAACGAAGGCGACCGGTGTCTCGCCCCATTTCGGGTCGGGCCGGGCGACTACCGCGCAGACGGTGACGGCGGGGTGGCGGTAGAGCGCGTCTTCAACCTCGATCGAGCTGATGTTCTCGCCGCCGGAGATGATCACATCCTTGCTGCGGTCCTTGATCTTGGCGTAGCGGTCGGGCTCCAGCACGGCCAGGTCGCCGGTGTGAAACCAGCCGCCCTCGAAGGCCTTGGCGGTGGCCGCCGGGTTCTTCAAGTAGCCCTTCATCACGATGTTGCCGCGGAACATGATTTCGCCCATCGTCTGGCCGTCGGCCGGCACCTCGGCCAGGGTGTCGGGGTGGCGCACCGTCATGCCTTCCTGCAGCACATAGCGCACGCCTTGGCGGCCGTTCAGCCGGGTCTGCTCCGACAAGCTCTCCCCCGCCCAGCTGTCGCGCTTGATGGCCACCGAGGCCGGGCCATAGACCTCGGTCAAACCATAGACATGGGTGATGTCGAAGCCGATCTTGGCCATGGCCTCGATCATGGCCGCCGGCGGCGCCGCACCGGCCACCATGCCGCGCACGGCCTGGCTGATGCCCGCGCGCTGCGATGCGGGCGCGTTGTAAATCAGGCTGTGCACGATGGGCGCGGCGCAGTAGTGGTTGACGCCATGCTCGCGCATGGCGTCGAGAATGGCCTTGGCCTCCACCCGGCGCAGGCAGACATGGGTGCCGCCCTGCATCGCCACCGTCCACGGGAAGCACCAGCCGTTGCAGTGGAACATCGGCAG
>JAYVDE010000445.1:0-4281 GCA_043749575.1 Burkholderiaceae bacterium
CCGGGTCGGTCGGTTCGACGGCGTGGAAGTTGACCGGACGGCCCGGCACCACGGTCGAGATGGCGTGCTTGTAGACCATCTGGGTCACGGTGTTGCGCAGCAGGACGACGTACTGGTCAAAAGATTCGATCTGGCCCTGTAATTTGATGCCGTTCACGAGGTAGATCGAAACCGGCACATGCTCCTTGCGCAGCAGGTTCAGAAACGGGTCTTGAAGGAGTTGTCCTTTGTTACTCACGATATAGCTCCGTGTTGAAAAGTGATGGTGCAATGACCTTATCACATGAGGGAAAGTGCCTAGACGCGACGGGGGCCACCCGCAAAATCCGGGCGCCGGCAAGTCTGAGCTAGGCCGGGTCGAAAGGGTTCCGCGACGACTTGAATTCAATCCGCAGCGGCGTTCCGGTGAGCTTGAAGTGCTCGCGCACCCGACCTTCCAAGAAGCGTTTGTAGGCCTCGGTCACATGCTCCAGCCCGTTGCCGTGAATGATCACGATCGGCGGGTTCATGCCGCCCTGGTGGGCGTAGCGCAGCTTGGGCGTGAAGGCGCCAGTGCGCCGCGGCGCTTGGTGCTGCACCGCTTCCTGCAGCAGCCGCGTGAGCACCGGCGTGGGCATCTTGCGGGTGGCCGAGGCATGGGCGTCGGCAATCGCTTTCCACACCGGACCCAGGCCTTGGCGTTTCAGCGCCGAGATGTGCAGCACCGACGCGAACTTTAAAAACGCCAGCCGCTGCTCGACCGAGCGCTCGAACATCTGGCGCTGGTAGGCGTCGACCGCCTCCCACTTGTTGACGGCGACGACCACTGCGCGGCCGCTTTCGAGGACATAACCGGCGATGTGCGCGTCTTGTTCGCTGACGCCCTGGGTGGCGTCGATCAGCAGCAGCACCACGTTGGCGTCGGCGATGGCCTGCAGCGTCTTGATCACCGAGAACTTCTCGATCGCCTCGAACACTTTGCCCTTGCGGCGCAGCCCAGCGGTGTCGATCAGTTCGAATTTCTTGCCGTCGCGCTCGAAGGGCACGCTGATCGCGTCGCGGGTGGTGCCGGGCTGGTCGAAGGCGACCAAGCGGTCCTCGCCCAGCCAGGTGTTGATCAGCGTGCTCTTGCCGACGTTGGGCCGGCCGGCCACGGCCAGGCGGATCGGCTTGTCGACGGTGTCGTCGTCGGTCTCTTCCTCGGGCTCTGGGAAGTCTTGCAGCGCCGCATCGAGCAGGCTGCGGATGCCCTGGCCGTGCGCGGCCGAAACCGGATGCGGCTCGCCCATGCCCAGTTCGTGGAATTCCGCCAACAGCGGCGACTCGGTCAGCCCCTCGGCCTTGTTGACACACAGCAGCACACGCTTGTTGGCGCTGCGCAAGTATTTGGCGATGTCGTGGTCCTGGCCCGACACGCCGTTGCGGGCGTCAACCACAAACACCACCGCATCGGCCTCGGCCACCGCGGCCTTGGTTTGCGCGGCCATCATCGCGACGATGCCGGTCGGCTTCTCGGGCTCGAAGCCGCCGGTGTCGACGACGATGAATTCGTGGCCGTTGTGTTTGGCGTCGCCGTAGTGGCGGTCGCGTGTCAGGCCGGCAAAGTCAGCGACGATCGCGTCACGGCTCTTGGTGATGCGGTTGAACAGGGTCGATTTGCCCACATTGGGCCGCCCGACAAGGGCGATCACCGGTTTCATAAGCCACAACCTGTTTCAGAGATCAAAAAAGAGCCTGCCACACGGCCGCCCGAAGCCAGCCCAGCACCCAGCAGACGCGCCGCGGCGGCTGCCGGGCGTTTGAAGCCTTTGGGGCCTTCGGCGAAATTGGCGGCCGCGCACAACGCGCGTTGGGGGGCCATGTTCATTCAGGCCGGAAGGCGAACAGCCCGCCGTTGCGGGTGACGACCAGCATCGTGGTGCCCGACAGCACCGGCTGGCTGACCACCGGTGAACCATCGGTTGCCAAGCGCAGCAAAGTCTTGCCCGTCTCGCGGTCAAGAAAGTGCACTTGCCCTTCAAGGTCGCCGAACATCACGGTCTTGCCCGCCGACAAAGGCGCGCTGAGGTTGCGGTACAGCAGCCGTTCATTGGTCCAGGCCAGTTCACCGGCAGCGGCCTTCCAGGCACTGAGCCGGTCGGAGCCGTCGGCGCCGAAGATGAAGTCAATATCGCCGCCCACCGCTTTCTGGCCGCCGATGACACGGCTCCAGCGCAAGTTGGCGCGGTCGGCCCCGGTGACATTGACGCAACCCACGGCGGTTTGAAAGGCCCGCGCGCACAAGCTGTCGCCGACCCGCAGCACCGGGCCGACCAGGTCGTTCAGTCGTTCGACCTCATTGGTGCCACGTGGCGAGGTGATGGGCACGTCCCAGCGCACGCTGCCGTTGCTGGGGTCTAGCCCCAGCAGCTGGGCGCCGACACCGGCCACCAGCGTGTTCTTGAACGCCGCCAACACACCCGGCTGGGCCAGCGTCAAGGCCTCGCCCGGGCGCTGCTGGGTCCAGAGGCGGCGGCCGTCGATCGCGTCGAAGGCATGCACCACGCGGTCGACGCCCAGCACGAACACCCGCTCGCCAGCGACCAAGGGCGCGGTGGTGGTGCGCGAGGCCAGGCGCGTCGACCATTTCTTGACGCCCTGCTCCAGCACGACGAGCTCGTTGTCGACGGTCACCACCGCGGCGATCCGGCCGTCGCTGCCAACCCCGGCCGACAACTTGCCGCCGGCCTGGCCACGCCAGCGCTCGCTACCGGTCTGGGCATCGACCGCCAGCACCAGGCCGTCGCTGCCGGCGACGATGAAGGCACCGTCGCGCACGGTCACCGTCAGCGCGAACTGCACCCCGCCGACGGTCGAATTCCAGACCTGGCGGCCCGTGATCGCCGGCGTGACCAACTCCAACTTCATCGGTTCGGGCTTGTCGGCCGCGCAGCCCAGCAGCGCGACGACCAGGCTCATCGCCGCGGCCAGACGACCCCAGTTGCCCACAGGGGCCTGCATCACTTGGCGGCCCCCGACGCAGCGGCAGCCACCGCGGGTGGTGCAGCCAACGCGGTGAGTTTGGCCTCGACCAGCCGGCGATAGTCGATCTTCGCGTCCATCGCCTTCCAGGCGGCCAGGTAGGCGCTGCGGGCCTCGTCCTTCTTGCCCTGGGCCAGCAGCACATCACCGCGGCGGTCGGCCACCAGGGCGGCAAACTCTTTGGCGGTGGCGGCGTCGAGCGTCTTCAACGCGGCCTCGTACTGCTTGGCGTCGAGCTGCAAGCCGGCCAGGCGCAGCCGCGCGATCGTGCGGTACTCGTCCTCGCCGGCCTTGTCGGCCACCCAGCTCAGGCTGGCTTGGGCGGCGTCGGCCTGGCCCTTGTCGAACTGCAGCTTGGCCGCCAGCAGGCCGGCCTGCTGCGTCAGCGTGGTGCCGGGGAAGCGCTCTTTCATGTCGTTGAAAATGCGTCCGGCCCGCTCGGCATCACCCGCTGCAGCGACCTTGTCGAGTTCTTCGAACATCGCGCCGGCCTTGGCGGCCTGGTCGCGCTGGTACCAGCCCCAGGCGTTCCAGCTGGCATAGGCCAGCAGCGCGGCCGTGATGACCCAGGTGATCAGGTTGCCGTAACGCTTCCAGAACGCCTTGAGGTCGTCGAGTTGTTCCTGCTCCTGCGGATCGAAGGTGTTCGCCATGAAGCGCCTGTTGTCTTTGCTCTGAAAATCAAGGGTGGATTATGCGTTGCGCAACCCGTGCGCCCAGTCGGCCACTGCCGCCAGCGGGCGCAGCACCTGCTGGGCCGCCGCGTCGCGCAGCGGCTTGACCGCCACCATGCCCTGCGCCAGCTCGTTGCCGCCAAAGACCAGCGCGTGCCGCGCCCCGCTGGCATCGGCCTTCTTGAACTGCGACTTCATGCTGCCCAGGCCATCGGCCGCATTGCCCGGTGCGCTAGCCGCCGGCGCGGCGTGCATCTGCACACTCACGCCGCTGGCGCGCAGCACCTGCAACGTCTTCATCGCCACCGGCAGGGCCGCCGCGTCGGGGATGATGGCGTAGGCGTCGGGAGCCTGCGCGGCCTGCGCGCCGGACTGCTGGCCGACCAGCTCCAGCACCCGCTCCAGGCCCATGCCCCAGCCCACCGCCGGGGTCGGCTTGCCGCCCAAGACCTGGAACAGGCCGTCGTAGCGTCCGCCGCCGCACAGCGTGCCCTGCGCCCCCAACTCGTCGGTGATGAACTCGAACACCGTGTGGCTGTAGTAGTCCAGCCCGCGGACCAGCCGCGGGTTGACGCTGCAGGGCACCGCGCAAGCAGCCAGCAGCCGC
>JAYVDE010000446.1:0-4280 GCA_043749575.1 Burkholderiaceae bacterium
TGGATGGCGAGCAACTGGTGCTGAAGAGCTACTTCAACATCGGTTTTGCCGCCGACACGCCCAACGTGCTGGTGGTGCCGGTGATCAAGGAGGCCGACAAAAAAGGCATCTTCCAGATCAGCACCGAGATGGGCGAGCTGGCCAAGAAGGCACGCGACGGCAAGCTGGGCCCGGCCGACATGAGCGGCGGTTGTTTCTCCATCAGCAGCCTGGGCGGCATCGGCGGGCGCTACTTCACGCCCATCATCAACGCGCCCGAGGTCGCGATCATGGGCGTCTGCAAGAGCAGCCTTGAGCCGCGCTGGGACGGCAAGCAGTTCCTGCCGCGGCTGATCCTGCCGCTGTCGCTCAGCTGGGACCACCGCGTGATCGACGGCGCCACAGCGGCCCGCTTCAACGTCTATTTCGCCAGCCTGCTGGCCGATTTCCGCCGCATCGTGCTGTGACGGTGGATCGCCCAACCCAAGACACTCGGAGACAAGCATGGCGTTGATCGATGTGGTGGTGCCCGACATCGGGGACTTCAAGGACGTGGTGGTGATCGAGATCCTGGTCAAGCCGGGTGACACGGTGGCGCTCGAGCAGAGCCTGGTGACGGTGGAATCGGACAAGGCATCGATGGAGATTCCGTCGTCGCATGCCGGGGTGGTCAAAGAACTCAAGCTGGCGCTGGGCGACCAGCTCAACCAGGGCAGCTTGATGCTGACGCTGGAAGCGGCGGCGGCAGTGCCGGCGCCGGCCGCTGCGGCACCGACACCGACACCGGCGGTTGCGGCGGCCGTGGCCGCAACGGCCGCGGCGGTGTCCACACCGCTCGCCGCCGCGTCGGCGTCGGCGCCCCAGCCCGCCCGCTACGTCGGCGGTGCCGATCTCGAATGCGACCTGCTGGTGCTGGGTGCCGGCCCGGGGGGTTATTCGGCCGCTTTCCGCGCCGCCGACCTCGGCCTCAAGACCGTGATCGTCGAGCGTTACGCCGCACTGGGCGGGGTCTGCCTCAACGTCGGCTGCATCCCCAGCAAGGCGCTGTTGCATGTGGCCGCGGTGATGGACGAGGTCCGGCACTTTGCCGACCTGGGCGTCAGCTTCGAGCCGCCGCAGATCGACCTGCCCAAGCTGCTGGGCCACAAGAACAAGGTGGTGGGCAAACTCACCACCGGCCTGGCGGCGATGGCCAAGATGCGCAAGGTGACGGTGCTGCGGGGTGTCGGCAGCTTTGCCGATCCGCACCACGTGGTGGTCGAGCAGACCAGCGGCGACGGCCAGCAGAAAACCGGCCAATCGCAGACCGTCAAGTTCAAGCAGTGCATCATCGCCGTCGGTTCGCAGGCGGTGCGCTTGCCCTTCCTGCAGCAGGACGGCTTGGCTACAGATCCGCGCATCGTCGACAGCACCGGCGCGCTGCAGCTGCGCCAGCTGCCCAAGAAGATGCTGGTGGTCCGCGGCGGCATCATCGGCCTGGAGATGGCCACGGTCTACTCCACGCTGGGCGCCCGGCTCGACGTGGTCGAGATGCTCGACGGCCTGATGCCCGGCGCCGACCGCGACCTGGTCAAGGTGTGGCAGAAGATGAACGCGCCACGCTTCGACAACATCATGCTGAAGACCAAGACGGTGGCCGCCGCGGCCGAAGCCGACGGCATCCGCGTCAAGTTTGAAGGCCTGGATGGCCAGCAGAGCGAAGGCTTGTACGACCTGGTGCTGCAGGCCGTTGGCCGCACGCCCAACGGCAAGCTGATCGCCGCTGACAAGGCCGGCGTGATCGTCACCGAGCGCGGCTACATTCCGGTCGACGTGCAGATGCGCAGCAACGTGGCCCACATCTTCGCCATCGGCGACGTCGTCGGCCAGCCGATGCTGGTGCACAAGGCGGTGCACGAGGCCCATGTGGCGGCCGAAGTGGCGGCCGGCGCGGCACTCGGTGACGCGGCATTGTCCAAGGCCCAATTCGACGCCCGCGTGATCCCCAGCGTGGCCTACACCGACCCCGAGGTGGCCTGGGTCGGCCTCACCGAAGACGAGGCCCGGGCGCGTGGCATCAAGGTCAAAAAGGGCTTGTTCCCGTGGACGGCCTCGGGCCGGGCGATCGCCAACGGCCGCGACGAGGGCTTCACCAAGCTGCTGTTCGATGACAGCCCCGACGAGGGATCGGGCGGCCATGGGCCTGGCCGGGGTCACGGCAAAATCCTGGGCGGTGGCATCGTTGGCACCCACGCCGGCGACATGATCGGCGAGGTGGCACTGGCCATCGAGATGGGCGCCGATGCGGTGGACCTAGCCAAGACCATCCACCCGCATCCCACGCTGGGCGAGAGCATCGGCCTGGCCGCCGAAGTGGCCCACGGCAGCTGCACCGACCTGCCACCGGTCCGCCGCTAGCGGCCCTGGCTCGCCGTTAACGCTGCGGGCTCGCCACCAGCGCCGCGGGCTCGCCACCAGCGCCGCAGCCCACCACCCGGCCGCCCGCCGGGGTGGTGGGCCCGCAGGGCGCTCAAGTTGTGGCCGTTGTGGACGACAACGAAGAAGACGGCACCGCACCCGGCCCGTAGCCTGGGTCGGTTGGGGTGCCGCGTTCCACTTCTGCCTTGTCTTGAACCGATGCCCCCCAGCCTGCACCGCCGTCAGGTTCCGTCCGATGTCTGACGAGACGCTGAAGCATCCCCTGTCACTGCCGGTCCGCGTGTTCCCTCGCACGGCATGGATCGCGGCCTTGGCGGCGCTGTTGTTGACGGCCGCTGGCGCCACGCTCTGGCTCGACCCGGTGGCCCGGGTCGGTGCGGCCTTGCGGGTCGGTGGCGTGATCGGTGGCGTGATCCTTGCCGTGATCGGTGGCGCGATCTTCGGCGCCTGGCTGGTGCGGCGGCAGGTCCAGGCGGGTGTCACGCACCTGCTGGCGCTCACGCGAAATCAGGCCAGCCCCCGGTCGACGATGGCCGCGGGCATGCCGCTGCGCCTGCCGAGGCCCGATGCATCGGATGCGTCGCCCGCCAGCTGGTGGTCGGTTCCGCTGCAGCCGCTGGCCGATGGCCTGCACCAGTTGCTGGCCCGCCAGCAGGCCTTGTTTCAAGCCCAGGCGACCCAGTTGGAGGCGCTCCGGCGGCAAGCCTACAGCGACGGCCTGACGGGGCTGCCCAACCGGCGCCACTTCATGGCCACGCTCGACGCCTTGCTGGCAGGCGAGGGCGCGCCGGCCGAGGCCGGTCTGTTGCTGCTGCGGGTGTGCGATCTGCAGGGCATGAACCAACGCATCGGCCACGCCGCCGCCGACCAAGTGCTGCAGGCGCTGGCCCTGTCGCTGCAGGCCTACACCGACGGCATCGAGCGCTGCAGCGCCGGCCGGCTCAACGGCGCCGACTTTGCGCTGCTGCTGCCTGTCGGCGGCATGGCGGCGGAAACCGCGCGGGCGCTGGTGCAGGCCTTGCGCGGTCCGATCACGCACATCGACCCGGGCGCCAAGGTGGCCGCCGGTGGGGTGGAATTGCGTGCGCCCTTGACCGGCGCACAGGCCCTGGCGCTGGCCGACGCGGCGCTGGCGCAGGCTGAAACACCGGGCAGTGCGGTGCCGCTGGCCGCCGGCGATGAACCGGGCGACAGCGAACCGGCGCTGCCCACCGGCGAAACATCCTGGCAGCGCCACATCGCCCGGGCGCTGGTGCAGGGGCGGGTGGCGCTGGGCGCCTTCGCCGTGCGCACGGCCGACGGCCGCCAATTGCATCTGGACTGCCCGCTGCGGCTGCAACTGCTGCCCAACGGGCCGCTGGAGCCGGCCTCGCGCTGGCTGTCGTTGGCCACCCGCAGCCGCTTGTGCGCCGCAGCCGACGAAAAAGCGCTGGCGCTGGCGCTGGCCGCCATCGCCCGCGATGGCGTGGCGCGTTGCGTCAATATCGCTGCGCAATCGGTGGCCTCGGCTGAATTCGTGGCAGCCATCGCGCGGCGGCTGGAGGCCGAACCCTCGCTGGCCTGCCGGCTGTGGATCGACCTGCCTGAAGCGCTGGCGCTGGAGCGACCGCTGTTGGTGCGTGAGCTGTCGCGGCGCTGGCGGCCGCTGGGCGTGATGCTGGGCCTGGAGCATGCGGGTGAAGGCCTGGCGCGCATTCCGCAGCTGATCGACCTGGGGCTCGATTGCGTGCGCATCGACAGCCGTTTCGTCAACGGCATCGCCGGTCCGCAGGCCGAGCCCGCACGCCGCTACCTGCAAGGGCTGGTGAGCTTGGTGCAGACCATGGGCCTGCAGGTGACGGCCGAAGGCGTGCGCTCGACCGACGACCTGGCGTTGCTCTGGG
>JAYVDE010000447.1:0-11244 GCA_043749575.1 Burkholderiaceae bacterium
TGCCGGCGGTCATGGTGGCGGTGGGGGTGGCGGTCGGGGTGGCGGACATCTGCGGGTGGGTTCGGGCCGCGGCAGCGGGCGCCGCTGCCCGCGCAGACCCGGCCGGCAACACCGCCGGACCGGCAGGGGCCTCGTGGATAATCCGCCGATTCTACGAACCGCTGGCCTGGCGGGCCCTGCGGCGCGTTGGGGCCACGATGCGTGACCGCCATCGCCGCCATTCCCTCCTTCGTGCCTGCCGCCCGCACCGCCCCGATCCCTGCCGCGCTGATCGCTGCTGCCCCGATCATTGTCAACCGCGCCCACCGCCGGCCGGCGGCATGGTGGCGCATCGCGGCAGTGCCGCTGGCCGCTGCCGTTGCGCTGGGCGGGCCGGCCTGGGCCGACGAGCCACCGCTGCCACTGTTGCCACCGTTGCTGCCGCTGGTTCCGCTGGTGCCCCTGTGGCTGCAGCCCAGCACCCAGCTGGCGCCAAGCTCCGGCGGCAACGCCTCGAACCAGCGGCCGATGATCCTGCGTGCCGATGAGCTGCGTGTGCGCCCCGATATCGACGCGGTGGCCGAGGGCGACGTCGAGTTTCGCCGTGCCGGCACGCTGATCCGCGCCCAGCGGCTGAGCTACGACAGCGCCAACGACCTGGCGGTGGCCCGTGGCCAGGTGTTTGTCGGCCGCGACGGCGTGAGCTACCGCGGCCCCGAGCTGCAGCTGCAGGTGCAGCGCTTCCAGGGATTTTTCCTGCAGCCGACCTTCGAGTTTGAAAGCCTGGGGGCGGGCGGGCACGCCGCGCGCATCGATTTCATCGACAGCGCGCGGCTGCGCGCCGAGCAGGCGGTCTATACCAGTTGCCCGCGCGACGCGCCGCTGGAGCCCGATTGGCTGCTGCGCACCGACCGCATCAAGCTCGATTTCGACGCCAACGAGGGCATTGCCGAGGGTGCAGTGCTGCAGTTCCTGGGCCTTCCCATCCTCGCGCTGCCGGTGTTGAGCTTTCCGCTGTCGGACGCCCGCAAGAGCGGCTGGCTGCCGCCCAGCATCGGGCTGGACAGCCGCAGCGGCTTCGAGTTGGGCGTGCCGTACTACTGGAACATCGCGCCCAACCGCGACGCCACCATCGTGCCGACCGTGCTGAGCCGGCGCGGCGTGGCCGTGACCAGCGAGTTCCGCTACCTGGAGGCGATGCATGCCGGCCGGCTGCAACTGCACCTGCTGCCGCACGACCGCAGCACCGGCAACTCGCGCAACGCCTGGGACATCGCCACCGATGGCCGCCTGGGTGCCGGGCTGCGCTACCGCGTGCAGGCCCAGCGGGTGTCGGACGACAACTACTGGAAGGACTTTCCGAACCTGGTGCCCTCGACCAGCCCGCGGCTGCTGACCCAGGATGTCAACGTCGAGCGCGAGCTGCACACGGTGGCGGGCCTGCTGACCGGTTATGCCCGCCTGCTGCATTGGCAGGTGCTGCAGAGCAGCGCCGTCGAGAACCTGATCGTCTCGCCCTACCAGCGCAGCCCGCAGCTCGGCTTGCGCCTGGCGCCGGTGCTGCCCTGGGGGCTGCGTGCTGCGCTCGAAACCGAGCTCAACCGCTTTACTCGGTCCGATGGTGCGGCCAGCACCCTGTCATCCACCACCCTGTCAGCCACCGCGCTGCCCACCGGCTGGCGCGCGCATGCACTGGGCAAGGTCAGCTGGCCGTTCACCGTGCCCGGCGCCTGGCTGACGCCGAAGCTCACGCTGAACGGGGCCGCCTACCAAACCGACCAGGCCGGGCTGTCGACCCGGCAATCAAGGCTGATCCCCACGGCCAGCCTCGACACCGGTTTGCTGCTGGACCGGGCCACCACCTGGTTCGGTCGCCCGCAGCGGCAAACACTGGAGCCGCGGCTGCTCTACGTCAACACGCCCTACCGCGATCAAGCTGGCCTGCCGATCTACGACTCGGCCGAGCGCGACTTCAACGCCGTGTCGATCTATGCCGAAAGCCTGTTCACCGGCATCGACCGGGTGTCCGACGCGCACCAGATCACCGCCGGTTTCACCACCCGGCTGGTCGATGCCGCTACCGGCGCCGAGACGCTGCGCCTGGGCCTGGCCCAGCGCACCCGGTTGCGCGACCAGCGGGTGGTCATCGCCGGGGACGTGTTGACCAAGCGCCTGTCCGACCTGTTGGTTGAGGGCTCGACCTCGGTGGTCGAGCGCTGGCGCTTCGAGGCCGCACTGCAGTACAACCCCGACACCCAGCGGGTCGAGCGGTCGATCCTCGGTGCGCGCTTCCAGCCGGGGCCGTTGCGCACGCTGAGCGTGGGCTACCGGCTGGCGCGCGACCTGTCCGAGCAGGTCGAGATGGGCTGGCAATGGCCGGTCTACCGCGGCACAGCGCGGCCGATCGGGGCTTCGGGCGGTTGTGGCGGCACGCTCTACGCGGTGGGCCGACTGAACTACAGCCTGCGCGACAGCCGCATGACCGATTCGATCGCCGGTCTTGAGTACGACACCGCTTGCTGGATCGGCCGGGTGGTGGCCGAGCGGCTGTCCACCGGCCGGGCCGAGGCCACCACCCGCCTGCTGCTGCAGCTGGAGCTGTCGGGCCTGTCGCGGCTGGGGTCCAACCCGCTGCAGGTGTTGAAGGACAATATCCCCGGTTACCGGCTGCTGCGTGAATCGCGCGGCAGCCCGACCCCCACACTCGAGCCATGACCCCATTCACTTTTGCACCCCGCCAACGCGCCAGCCTTCGCCGCTGCGTCATGGCTTTGGCCCTGGCCGCGGCCACCAGCCTGGGCGGCGGCCCGTTGTGGGCCCAGGCCGTGCGCAACGGGGTCCAGAGCGGAGACTTCATCGTGGCGGTGGTCAACACCGAAGCGGTCACGGCGGTCGAGCTTGCTCAGCGCATCGACCGGGCGCAGGTCGATGCCAAGCGTGCCAACAGCGCGCTGCCCGACGCCGACGGTTTGCGCCAGCAGGTGCTGGACGCGCTGATCGACGAGCGGGTGCAGATCACCTACGCCCGGGAGAGCGGCACCAAGGTCGACGAGACCGAGATTGACCGCGCCATCGCCAACATCGCCTCGCAAAACCAGATCAGCGTGGCCCAGTTGCGCGACCGCTTGCGCAGCGAGGGGCTGGACTTCGGCCGCTTCCGCAGCAACCTGCGCGACCAGCTGATGGTCGAGCGGGTGCGCGAACGCGAGGTGGTCGCGCGCATCCGCGTCACCGATGCCGACATCGACCGCGTGCTCGACGAGCGCCGCAGCAAATCGGCCTCGGCCAACCAGCTCAACCTGGCGCAGATCCTGGTGGCCGTGCCCGAAGGCGCGGCGCCCGACGTGCTGGCCGAGCGCCAGCAGCGCATCGAGCAGGCGGCGACTCGGCTGCAGGCCGGCGAAAGTTTCAGCCAGGTCGCCCGCGACCTCAGCGAAGACGGCAACCGGGCCGCTGGCGGCGAGATGGGCATGCGCCCGGTCGAGCGCTTTCCCGATTTGTTCATCGAGGCCGTCAAGGGTTTGGCCGTCGGTGACGCGACACCGACGCCGCTGCGCAGCGCGGCCGGCTACCACCTGCTGAAGGTGATAGACCGCAGCGACAGCGACCCGTACAAGGTGACCCAGACGCGGGCTCGCCACATCCTGCTGCGCTTATCCGAGCGGGCCCAGGCAGCCGCCGTGGTGCGCCGCATGGAAGGCATCGCCCAGCAGATCCAGCGTGGCGAGAAGGCCTTCGAGGCAGTGGCCCAGGAGATCTCTGAAGACGGCAGCGCGCAGGCCGGCGGCGATCTGGGCTGGGCATCGCCCGGGCAGTTTGTGCCTGAGTTCGAAGACGCCATCAACAAGGTGGCACTCGGCAGCCTGTCGCCGCCGGTGGTCAGTCGCTTTGGGGTGCACTTGATCCAGGTGATGGAGCGCCGCAGCGTTTCGGTCGACCCGAAAGAAGTGCGCGAACAGGCGCGCAACCAGTTGCGCGAAACCAAGTTCGAGCCGACCTACGTCGAATGGGCCAAAGAGCTTCGGCTGCGCGCCTACATCGAGCTGCGCGAGCCACCGCTTTGAGCCACCGCACGCCGCCGCCACGGCCGTCATTGCCGCCATGAGCCAAGCCACCACCACGCACCACGGGCACATTGCCCGCAAGCGTTTCGGCCAGCACTTCCTGGTCGATGGCGGGGTTATCGACCAGATCGTGCGGGCCATTGCACCACGCCCCGGTGAGCCGCTGGTCGAGATCGGCCCTGGCCTGGGCGCGTTGACGCAGCCACTGCTCGAGCGCTGCGGCGCGCTGACGGTGATCGAGCTCGACCGCAACCTGGCCGCGCGCTGGCGCCAACGCCAAGGCGTGCAGGTGGTCGAGGCCGACGTGTTGAAGGTCGACTTCGCCGCGCTGGCCGATGCCGCCGGCGGGCCGCTGCGGGTGGTCGGCAACCTGCCCTACAACATCTCCACACCGATCCTGTTCCACCTGCTGGCGGTGGCGCCGCGGCTGCTCGACCAGCATTTCATGCTGCAGAAAGAAGTTGTCGACCGCATGGCGGCGGCGCCTGGCAACAAGGATTTTGGCCGGCTGACTGTGATGCTGCAGTGGCGCTACACCATCGATTGGCTGTTCGACGTGCCACCCGAGGCCTTCGACCCACCGCCGCGCGTGGTGTCGGCGATCGTGCGCATGGTGCCGCTGGCCGCGCCGCCGGTGCTGGACGAGGCCCGGCTGCAGACGCTGGTGACGGTGGCGTTTTCACAGCGCCGCAAGCTGCTGCGCCACACGCTGGGGCGCTGGCTCGACGAGCAGGGCTTTGCCGGTGAGTTCGACGTCCAGCGCCGTGCCGAGGAAGTGTCAGTGGCCGAGTACGTGGCCTTGGCGCAAGCCGTGCCTGCCTGAAGTTCATCGCGCAGTAAAAAGGCGGCCCGCAGGCCGCCTGGTTCAGCCGGTCAAGGGCCCGTCAGGCCGCGTTCAGCCACATCGCGGTGTCGAAAGCGCTGCTCATCATCGGCATGTTCATGCCGAAGTTGGGGTTCACGCCGTTCTTGGGCGGTGCCTTGGGGGCCGGCTTCTCGGGCGCCTGGGCGACCTCGCTGCCACGCTCCCAAGCGCTGCTCTCGTTGGCGCGGGCCACTGCGAACGAATAAAAGCAACGGAACGGGATGCGCCGCTCGCCCCAGAAATCAGCCGCGTCGCGGAAGACTTCAAGCAGCTGCTCGCGCGCCTCGCGGTCGAAGCGGGCGTTGTCGGGCAACTGCTCCAACACCACCACGAAGCCCGGCTGGTTGCCGGCGCGGTGGACCAAGTCGGTCATGCAGTCGAACAGCGCGTCGAGGTTTTTGCCGAAATGCGCCGGGAACAAGAAAGACTCGGCAATCTTGTCGAGCACATCCTGCTTGGTCTGCGCCTCGGTGAGGTTGGCATACAGGAAATGCTGGCCAGCGCCTTCGGCGGCGGTCATCAGGTCTTCGACGCGGTAGGCGCGAATCGCCTGCACGATATTGGGACGGACGGTCTGCAGCAGCATGGTCGCGTTCCTCCAGGGTCAAGAAAAGGTCTGAGTCGACATGCCGATCACGGCGCGATGAGCTTGAAACTCGCGTAATGGTCGGCGGTGTAATAACAGGCTTCAGGCAAAGTTGGACGCTGGCCGCCGCACACGATGCGCCGGGCGCCACGGTCTTTCGACCCCGGCGTCGGCACGGTGTACTCGCGGTAGAAGCTGCGCTCGCGCCGCGGCAACAACTGCTCACGGTTGCCGAAGACCACGCCATCCTTGCCATAAGGAAACGGGCCGCCGGCGCGAATCAAGCCTTGCGTCTTCTGCGCCTCGGCGGGCAGTGCAACCAATGCCACGGTGCCCAGGTTGTCCAATGGACCCCTGGCTTGCACCGCCGCACCTGCCAGCACCGACCCCAGCACCAACGACAGGAATCCCAGCTTTTGCAGAGACTTCCAAATCGATGGCTGAGCAGCCTTGTCCACGGGTTTACCCTGAAATCTAAGATGCCAATGCTACCGGAACGGCCCTGAAAACTCAAGCGGCTGCCTCAATTTTGGGCAGCAATCAAAGGGATTGAGTGAGCGACCACTACCGTTAAAAAGCCTGAAAACATGGATAGATAGCCGCTGTCAAGGCTTTGACGCCAACATTTCTTTGCATCAACCTCTGTGATTGCGGCGGGTGCACCAAGTTGGTGATTCGAAAGAGCGGTCGGTATTTCAGCGGGCGGCGTTGGCGTCAGCCACGGTCAGCGCCGTCATGTTGACGATGCGCCGCACGGTGGCCGACGGCGTCAGGATGTGCGCGGGCTTGGCCGCGCCCAGCAGCACCGGGCCGATCGCGATGCCGCCACCGGCGGCCGTTTTCAACAGGTTGTAGCTGATGTTGGCGGCGTCGATGTTGGGCAGCACTAGCAGGTTGGCTTGGCCGGTGAGGCTGCTGCGCGGCATCAGTTCATGCCGGGCGTCGGCGTCGAGCGCGGCGTCGCCGTGCATCTCGCCGTCGCATTCCAACCAGGGCGCGCGGGCCTGGATCAGCGCCAACGCGGCACGCATCTTCAACGCCGACGGCTGGTTCGACGAGCCGAAGCTGGAGTGCGACAGCAGCGCGGCTTTCGGGCTGACGCCGAAGCGCAGCATTTCCTCGGCCGCCAGGATGGTGATCTCGGCCAGTTGCTCGGCAGTCGGGTCGTAGTTGACGTGGGTGTCGACCAAGAAGATCTGCCGCCCGGGCAGGATCAGCCCGTTCATGCAGGCGTAGGTATCGACACCGGCGCGCCGGCCGATGATCTGGTCGATGTGCGCCAGGTGCTGGGCGGTCGAGCCCCAGGTGCCGCAGATCAGACCGTCGACCTCGCCCTTGTGCAGCAGCATCGCGGCGATCAGCGTCAGCCGGCGGCGCATCTCGATCTTGGCAAACTGCTCGGTGATGCCCTTGCGCTCGGTCAGGCGGTGGTAGGTCTGCCAGTAGTCGCGGTAGCGGGCGTCGTCGTCGATGTTGACGATCTCGTAGTCGCGCCCGACCTGCAGCCGCAGGCCCAGTTTTTCGATGCGGTCGTTGATGACGCTGGCGCGCCCCACCAGCCAGGGCCGCGCCAAGCCCTCGTCGACCACCACCTGCACCGCGCGCAACACGCGGCGGTCTTCGCCTTCGGCAAAGGCCACGTTGCGGCGCGCCGCCCGCTTGGCCTGGCTGAAGATCGGCTTCATTGCGTTGCCCGAGGCGTAGACAAAGCTCTGCAGCCGTTCCTCGTAGGCGTTGAAGTCAGTCACCGGCCGGGCGGCCACGCCCGAGGCAGCGGCGGCACGGGCCACCGCCGGCGCGATCTTCATCATCAGCCGCGGGTCGAAGGGCTTGGGGATCAGGTACTCAGGCCCGAACACCAAAGTTGTTCCGGCATAGGCGGCGGCGACCAGGTCGTTTTGCTCGGCCTGCGCCAGGTCGGCAATGGCGTGCACCGCGGCGATCTCCATCTCATTGGTGATCGTCGTCGCGCCGCTGTCGAGCGCGCCGCGAAAGATGTACGGGAAACACAGGACGTTGTTGACCTGGTTCGGGTAATCGGTGCGGCCGGTGGCGATGATGGCGTCGTCGCGCACCGCCTTCACCGCCTCGGGCATGATTTCAGGCGTCGGGTTGGCCAGCGCGAAGATCAGCGGGTTCGCCGCCATCGTGACCACCACTGGGGCTTTCAGCACCCCACCGGCCGACAGGCCCAGGAACACATCGGCGCCGACCATCACCTCGGCCAGCGTGCGCAGCGGCGTGTCCTGCGCAAATTCGGCCTTGTCCGGGTCCATCAGCTCGACCCGACCGCGGTAGACCACGCCGGCCAGGTCGGTGACGAAGATGTTCTTCTTCGGCAGGCCCAGCTTGACCAGCAGCGTCAGGCAGGCCAGCGCCGCTGCGCCCGCGCCCGAGGTGACGAGCTTGATCTGGTCGATCTTCTTGCCGGTGACCAGCAGCCCGTTGAGCAGTGCTGCGCCGACCACGATGGCCGTGCCGTGCTGGTCGTCGTGGAAGACCGGGATCTTCATGCGCTCGCGCAGCTTGCGTTCGACGTAGAAGCAGTCGGGCGCCTTGATGTCTTCGAGGTTGATGCCGCCGAAGGTGGGCTCCAGCGCGGCGATGATGTCGACCAGCTTGTCGACATCGAGCTCGTTGATCTCGAGGTCGAAGACATCGATGCCGGCGAACTTCTTGAACAGCACGGCCTTGCCCTCCATCACCGGCTTGCTGGCCAGCGGGCCGATGTTGCCCAAGCCCAGCACCGCGGTGCCGTTGGTGACCACCGCCACCAAGTTGCCGCGCGAGGTGTAGCGCCAGGCGTTGGCCGGATCGGCCACGATCTCTTCGCAGGCCGCGGCCACGCCGGGTGAGTAAGCCAGTGCCAGGTCGCGCTGGTTGACCATCTGCTTGGTCGCGGCGATGGCCACCTTGCCGGGTGTCGGGAACTCGTGGTATTCGAGTGCGGCACGGCGCAGTTCGGCGCTCTTTTCTTCAGTGGTGGGCATGGCGGGGTCCAGGGTGGTGCAGGGCGGCGGGGGTGACGACATTAGAAGCGGGCCAGCGGCAACCGGCAGCCGCCACGCGGTGGTGGGTGACCCTGGGGGCCTGGGTAAGGGCGCGGGAGGCCGCGGCAGGCCACCCGAGTGTGACGCCTAGTCGACTGCCCACCATGCGCGAAACTGCGTAGCAGCTACAGCGGCCGGGCGCGGAATACTGCAGGCCAGATGACTGCTCCCGCGCCCGCGCCCGCCCCCGCACCCGCACCCGCACCCGCACCCGCACCCGCACCCGCACCCGCACCCGCACCGCGCCCCGACGGCCTGCCCGCACCGCTGCCTGCGCCATCGCCCACGCGGCCTGCGCACTCGGCCACTGCCGCGCCGCGCGCCGCCCGCCTGGTGCGCACGCCGCGCTTGCTGCTGTGGCTGGCACTGGTCGGCCTGCTGCTGGTGGTGCAGTCGCTGCTGGTGGTGCTGACGCTGCGTTACGAAGAAGCCCTGGCCCAGGAGCGGACCGAGGAAGTGGCGGTGGCCGCGATGGGCGAAATCCGCCGCCGCACCCAGCGCCTGCTGCAGGGCCTGCAGGGCTTGCAGCGCCGCAACGACGAGCCCGCCGCCTGGCAGCGCAACGCCGATGCGCTGCTGCGCCACCAACCCGAGCTGGGCCGCATCGAGCGCCGCGACGGCGCGCTGCGCACCGTCGAAGCGGCCGAAAGCCCGTTCCGCGAGCCGCTGTTCGGCCACTGGCCGCGGGTCGAAACTGAGCTGGAGGTCGATGCGGCCTGCAGCGCTGCGCGGCGCGCGGTGTCGCCGGTGTTCTCGCGCAGCCAGTTCGTGCCGATGGCCGCCGGCCTGGGTGCCGAGGTGGTCGAGGTCTGCGTGCCGATGCAAGAAGCCGGCCGGCTGGTCGGCTTCACCGTCGCCACGCTGGTGCTGTCGCAGCTGCTGGAAGAAGTGCGGGGTGCCGAGCTGGGCCGCCGCCACGAGCTGAGCTTCGTCGAGGGCGACGGCTCGCGGCTGGCGCGCAGCGGCGCGGTGCGTGGTGCGGGGGTGTTTGTCGCCGAGCGCCTGGTCGACCTGCCCGGCGCCGCTTTGCAGCTGCGCGCCGACGCGGTGGAGCGCCGGCCCAGCCTGATCCCCAACCTGGCCACCGCGCTGGTGCTGGGGCTGTCGATCGGGCTGTTCGTGGTGGTCTCGTTGCTGCTACGCGACGGCCGCCGCCGCGCCCGTGCCGAGAGCCTGCTGGCCGAGGCGCTGGCCTTTCGCAAGGCGATGGAAGATTCACTGCTGACCGGCCTGCGCGCGCGCGACCACGACGGCCGCATCGTCTATGCCAACCCGGCCTTCTGCGCGATGGTGGGCTGGTCGGCCGACGCATTGCAGCAGGCCGACCAGCCGCTGTACTGGCCGCCCGAGCAAGTGCCTGAGTACCAGCGGCGCCAGGCTGAGCGGCTGCGGCCAGGGCTTGACACCGGGCCGCCGCGAGAGGGTTACGAGACCATCTTCATGCGCCGTGATGGTGAGCGCTTCCCGGTGATGATCTACGAGGCGCCGCTGGTCGATGGCGTGGGCAAACACACCGGCTGGATGAGCGCCGTGCTCGACCTGTCGGCGCAGCGTCGGGCCGAAGACCTGTCGCGCCAGCAGCAAGAGCGGCTGCAGGCCACCGCCCGGCTGGCCAGCGTGGGTGAAATGGCCTCACTGCTGAGCCACGAGCTGAACCAACCGCTGTCGGCGATCGCCAGCTATGCCAGCGGCTCGCTGAACCTGCTGGCCGAGCCGGCGGGCGAGGGCGCCAGCGTGGCCGCCACCGGCGGCTCAACCGACCCCGAGCTGCTGCCTCAGCTGCGCCACGCGCTGGAGCGCATCGCCGAGCAGGCTGAGCGTGCCGGCCGGGTCATCAAGAGCGTGCACGACTTCGTGCGCCGGCGCCACCAGGCCCACGAGGTGCTGGCCGCCGATCTGTTGATCGAATCGGTGTTGCCGCTGATCCGGCTGCAGGCGCGCAAGAGCGCCACGCGGGTCGAGGTCGCCGTGGCCCAGCCCGCGCCGCGGGTCAAGGTCGACCGCACGATGGTCGAGCAGGTGCTGCTGAACCTGGCCCGCAACGGCATCCAGGCGATGGAGGTCGACACGCCCTTGGCCGAGCGCCTGCTCACGCTGCGGGTGCACGTGGTGGCCGGTGCGCAAGGCGCACGCTGGGTCGTCTTCTCGGTCATCGACGCCGGCCCCGGCATCGCCGATGACGTGGCGCCGCGGCTGTTCACGCCGTTTTTCACCACCAAGGCCGAGGGCATGGGCTTGGGGCTGTCGCTGTGCCGCACGGTGGTCGAGCAGCATGGTGGCGCGCTGGATTTCGCGCCCCTGCCAGCGCGTCCGGGCGCTGTCGACGGGCGCGCCGGCGGCACCGAGTTCCGCTTCACGCTGGCGCTGGTGACGCCCCGTGCCAACGCCCCCGGCGTGCCGCCCACCCGGTGATGCAGCGCCCTGGGTAAGCGCCGCCGGGCAAGCCCATACTGCCGGCCATGAACGCCGCTTTGCACGCCACGCGGCCGCTCGGCATCCCGGTGGTCTACCTGGTCGACGACGAGACCGTGGTGCGCGACGCACTGGCCTGGCTGCTGCGCACGCGCCGGCTGTTGTCCGAGGGCTTCGGCCATGCCGAGGCCTTCGAGGCCTTCCTCGCCACGCGCGATCTGGCCGCTGGCTGGCCCGACGCGCCCGCCTGCCTGCTGCTCGACGTGCGCATGCCCGGCACCAGCGGGC
>JAYVDE010000448.1:0-4277 GCA_043749575.1 Burkholderiaceae bacterium
GCCGCAGCCCGGCCCAAAGCAGCCCGCCGAGCAGCGCCAGGGCCGTGCCCCCCAACGCCCACCCGCGCCAGCCGCTGGGGCGAGCGGCTGGCTGGGCGCTGCGGCCCGCCGGCGTGCCGCCCTCCGGCATCGAATCGACCAGCGGCCGCAGGGCGGCCAGCAGCCGGTCCAGGTCGGCCGCGAACCGGCCGTTGTCGATCGCCAGCGCGTTGCGCCCGGCCAGGGCCTGCAGCGCCACCGGCAACTGGGCCGGGCCGGGCATCGCGGCGCCATCGAGCAACAGCGGGATCACCTGCATGCCGCTGGCCAACGCGGTGGCGACCTCGCGTTGCACCAGGTCGCCGGCATCGTGGATGCGGGCGGGCTGGCCGTCGCGCTCGCCCAGCCAGCGCTGGCCGATCAGCACCAGCAGCACGCGCGAGCCGCCCACCGCCTGGTGGATCACGTCGTCGAAGGCCTGGCCGGCGGTGATGTCGTCGACATCGATGAACACCCGCTCGGGCCCGAACTGGCGGCCCAGCGCATCGCCGATGGCGCGGGCGTAGCCGGCGGTGTCGTCGCGGCGGTAGCTGATGAAGATCTGCGGCGTGGGCATGGTGGCAGGGCGGCGGCCAGGTGGCAGGATAGCGCCCGGGCCCGCAACTTCGTCGATTGCGACGATGGCCCGCCGCAGCGCCCGGGCGTAGCGTGGTGGTCTCTTCATCAACTTGCAAGCGTGCTCGCCATGAAACTCGACTCTTCGATCTCGGCCGTCATCACCGGTGGTGCCTCGGGCCTGGGTGCGGCCACCGCGCGGCGGCTGGCCGCTGCCGGCGTCAAAGTGGCGCTGTTCGACCTCAACACCGCAGCCGGAGAGGCGCTGGCCGCCGAGCTGGGCGGTGTGTTCTGCAAGGTCGACGTGACCAGCGAGGAGCAGGTCGACGCCGGCTTCGCCAAGGCCCGCGCGGCCATCGGCCAGGAACGCATCCTGGTCAACTGCGCCGGCACCGGCAACGCCATCAAGACCGCCAGCCGCGACAAGACCACAGGCGAGATCCGCGCGTTCCCGACCGCCAACTTCGAACGCATCATCCAGATCAACCTGATCGGCACCTTCCGCTGCATCGCCAAGAGCGCGGCCGGCATGCTGAGCCTGCCGGCGCTGGACGGCGGCGAGCGCGGCGCCATCGTCAACACCGCCAGCGTGGCGGCACAAGATGGCCAGATCGGCCAGGCCAGCTACTCGGCCAGCAAAGCCGGCGTGGTCGGCATGACGCTGCCGATCGCCCGCGACCTGATGGGCGAGGGCATCCGCGTCAACACCATCCTGCCGGGCCTGTTCGACACCCCGCTGCTGCAGGGCGCGCCCGAGAACGTCAAAAACGCGCTGGCCGCGTCGGTGCCGTTCCCTAAGCGCCTGGGCCACCCGGACGAGTACGCCGCGCTGGCCGAGTTCATGGTCACCAACGGCTACTTCAATGGCGAGAGCGTGCGCCTGGACGGCGCCATCCGCATGGCCCCTCGCTGAGTTTCCAGGCGCGCGGCTGGCACGTTAGAGTGGGCCGGCGCAGCACCGTGCTGCGCGCCACAACCATGTTCGACCGACCGCTCCAATCGCTGATCAACCCGCTGCTCCAAATGGCGGCCCACGCCCTGGTGCGCTGCGGTGTGCACGCCGACACCGTCAGCTGGGTCGGATTCGGCCTGGGGCTGGGCGGCGCGGTGGCCATTGCGTCACAGCAGCCGGGGCTGGGCCTGGCCTTGATCCTGGCCAGCCGCCTGGCCGACGGGCTGGACGGCGCCGTGGCCCGCCAGACCCGGCCCACCGACCGCGGCGCGTTTCTCGACATCACGCTGGATTTTTTGTTCTACGCCAGCATCCCGCTGGCGTTTGCGCTGGCCGACCCTGCCGCCCATGCGCTGGCCGCGGCGGTGCTGTTGGCGGCTTTCATCGGCACCGGCAGCAGCTTTCTGGCGTTTGCGGTGCTGGCCGAGCGCCGGGGCCTGACCAGCCTGGCCTACCCGAGCAAGGGGCTGTATTACCTGGGCGGGTTGACCGAGGCCGGCGAGACCCTGGCCTGCTTTGCCGCGATGTGCCTGTGGCCGGCGGCGTTTGTGCCACTGGCGCTGGGCTTTGCGGCCTTGTGTGGCCTGACCTTGCTGGCGCGGCTGCATGCCGGCTGGCGCTTGTTGAGTGACGCGGCATGAACCGCGACACGAGACGAGCCATGAGACGCGCCATGAGACGCCCCGCTGGCTTGCCGGCGTCCGCGCTGCAATTGCTGCTGGTGTTGCTGCTGCTGTCACCGGTGGCGGAGCTGCGGGCTGGCGGGCCTTTGCTGGTGCCGCCCGCCGGTGCGTCAGACCTGCCCGCCGCGCCCTGGCATGTGGTGGGCTTGCCGCAGCAGACCAAGCCGTTCACCCGTTTCTCGGTGGTCACGCTGGAGGGCCAGCGGGTGCTGCGGGTTGAGGCGAACCTGTCTTACGGCAACCTGGTGCATGCGGTGCTCGAAGACCCGGGCAAGCATCGCTTGTCGTGGCGCTGGCGCCTCGATGAACCGCTGCTTGGCGCCGACCTGCGCAAGAAAGACGGCGACGATAGCCCGATCAAGGTCTGTGCGATGTTCGATCTGTCGACATCGGCCGTGCCTTTTGTCGAGCGCCAGGTCTTGCGCATTGCCCGCCTGCGCAGTGGCGAGACTTTGCCGTCGGCCAGCGTGTGTTACGTGTGGGATGCCAAGCTGCCACCCGGCACGGTGTTGACCAACGCCTTCACCCGGCGCGTGCGCTACATCGTGCTGCGGGGCCCCGAGGCGCCGCTGCACACCTGGGTTAGCGAGCAACGCGATGTCTGGGCCGACCTGCTGAAGGTGTTTGCCGACGAAGCCGAGGCGGTGCCGCCGCTGGTCGGCGTGGCCATCGGTGCCGATGCCGACAACACCCAGGGCCACAGCCTGGCCCATGTCGAGTCGATCACGCTCGATTGAGCGCCCGCCCCGGCCACGCCCCATTTGAATGGCTCCCCCTCGGGGCGGCGGCCTTGGGGGCCCTCCATTCAACGCCGGGCCGCCCCAAGTTGAATGGCTCCCCCTCGGGGGGGCGGACGCCGCAGGGCGGCGGCCTTGGGGGCCTTCAATGCGCGCCGACGACCACCGGCACGGCCATCGCCGGCGGCGTGTTGCGGCTGCGGCCACAGCGCACGATGCCGTCGATCATCACCATGCCCACGCCGGGGATGTCGCCCAGCTGCACGCTTTCCAGCAGGCTGCGGCCGGCGGTGTGCTGGGCGCGGTCCATGAATACGAAGTCGGCGTCGCGGCCGACCTCGATCAGCCCGCAGTTGAGCTTGCGCAGCCGCGCGGTATTGCCGGTGGCGAAGCAGAACACCAGCTCGGCCGGCAGATTGCCCAGGCTGGACAGCAGTGCGATCAGCCGCAACATACCCAGCGGCTGCACACCCGAGCCGGCCGGGCCATCGGTCCCCAGGATCACCCGGTGCGGGCACTTCAGCTGCATCGCGGCCTGCGCAGCGGCAATCGCCACCCGCTCGTTGCCGTTGTGCACGATCTCGATCGCCCGCGGGCTCTTTTCGCACAGGTCGCAGACATCGCGCTCGGGCAGGCTGGTGTGGCCGCCATTGATGTGGCCGATGATGTCGGCGTCGGCTTCGAGCACCACGTCTTTGTCGATCAGGCCCGAGCCGGGGATGCTGGGCCCGCCGGTGTGGATGGTGCTCTGCAGGCCGTGTTTGCGCGCCCAGGCGACCATCTGCCGGGCCTCGTAGCCGGCCTTCACCGAGCCCAGGCCGACCTCGCCCAGCAAGCTGACGCCGGCCGCGGCCAGGTCGGCGAAATCGCTCTCGACCATGCCCTGCTCGATGATCGGCGCGCCGGCCAACACCTTGACGCCGCCCGGGCGGAAGTTGTCGTAGGCGCGCTGCGCGGTGATGGCCAGCGCCTTGAGGCCGACGATGTCTTTAGGCCGGCCTGGCAGGTGCACCTCGCCGGCCGAAATCATGGTCGTGACGCCGCCGTTCATCGTGCTGTCGATCCAGCCGATCTGGTTTTGGCGCGGTGTCCAGTCGCCGAACACCGGATGCACATGGCTGTCGATCAAGCCCGGGGCGACGCAGGTCTGCCGGGCGTCGATCAGCGTGGTCGGCAGCGCGGTGTCACAGTCTTTTTCGCGACCGACCTGGGTGATGATGCCGTCGATCACAACGATGGTGTCGGCGTCGAGGATGGGCCGTTCCAGGTCGCCTGAGAGCAGCAGCCCAATGTTGCGGATCACCACTTTGC
>JAYVDE010000449.1:0-11243 GCA_043749575.1 Burkholderiaceae bacterium
CGCCGACGCAGCGCGCGAGGCCCAGGCGCTGCTGAACCAGGCCTTCGAGCATGCCGGCCAGGGCATCAGCGTGTTCGACCGCGACCTGCGGCTGCGCGCCTGGAACCCGCAGTTGTTCGAGACCACCGGGCTGACCCCGGCAGCGGTGTCCCCCGGCATGCCGCTGCGCGATTGGCTGGCAGGCCTGGCGTTGCCAGGTGGCTTCGACGGCGCCGCCGCCGGGCCCGAACTCGACCGCCAGGTGCAAGCCATGAGCGACCCGTGGCCGGTGGTGACGCAAGCGCAGCGCGCCGACGGCCGCCGCATCGAGACCCGGCGCAATCCGCTGCCCGGCGGCGGCTTCGTAGTCTTCCATGCCGACATCACCGAGCGCGAGCGCGCGCGGGCGCGCGCGGGCGGCGGCGGCCGAACAGCAGCGCAAGCTCAAGCTGATACTCGAAAACACCGAGCAAGGCTTCTGGTACATCGACAACCAGCTGCGCACCACTGACGCCAACCCGGCGATGTGCCGGATGCTGGGCATCGACTTGACGCAGATGATCGACCGCAGCATCTACGACTTCGTCGACGCCGCCAACCGGGCGGTCTTCGAGCTGCATGTCCGGCTGCGCTCAGAGGGTCATGCCGACGGTTACGAAATCGCGTTGACCCGGGCCGACGGCCGCCAGGTGCACTGCTTCAACAACGCCACGCCGGTGTTCGACGCGGCCGGCCGCAAGACCGGCGCGCTGGGCTTGTTCTCCGACATCAGCGCGCAAAAGCAGGCCGAACTGCAGATTCGGCAGGCCGGCGAGCTGCTGGCGCAGAAATCGCGCACGCTGGAAATGACCTTGGACAGCCTGGTGCAGGGCGTGTTGAACGTCGACGCCAGCGGTCGCTGCACCACCTGGAACCATCGCTTCCTGGAGCTGCTGCAGTTTCCGCCCGCACTGATGGCCAGCCGGCCGACGCTCGACGAACTGCTGAGCCACCAGCTGGCACAAGGGCACTTCGGCCCTCGGCTCGAACAGCTGGATGAGAGCGGCCGGCGCAGCGTGACGCTGGCGCAGCGGGGCGCGCCAGTGATGTCGGGCCACCGCTACCGCCGCTGCCGTGCCGATGGCGTCGTGATCGACGTGGCCTCGAACTTCGCCGCCGATGGCAGCCTGGTGCGCACCTTCACCGACGTGACCGCGAGCGTGGCCGCCGAGGCCGCGCTGACCACCGCCCGCGATGAGGCGGAGCACGCGCGCGCCGAGGCCGAACATGCCCGCGAGGAAGCCGAACGGGCGCGCGAGGAGGCCGAATCGGCCAATCGCGCCAAGTCCGAATTTCTCTCACGCATGTCGCACGAGTTGCGCACCCCGCTCAACGCGATCTTGGGCTTCGGCCAGTTGCTGCAAACCGATGTACTCGACCCGCTCAGCGTCGGCCAGCGCCAGCACGTCGACGAATTGCTGCGGGGTGGGCGCCATCTGCTGGCGCTGGTCAACGACGTGCTGGACGTGGCCCGCATCGAGGCCGGCCAGCTACAGCTGACGCTGCAGCCGGTCGACCTGGCCGCGCTGGCACGGGACTGCCTGCGCCTGATGCAGCCGGTGGCGTTGGCCCGTGGCGTCAACATGGTGCTGCAGTTCGAGCCGCCGGATGCGTCCTGGCGGGTGACGGCCGACGCCACGCGCCTGAAGCAGGTGCTGCTGAACCTGTTGTCGAATGCGATCAAGTTCAACCGCGCGGCCGGCGAGGTGCGTCTGCGCGGGCTGGCGGTGATCGACGGCGTGCGGCTCGAGGTGGCCGACCAGGGCCCCGGCATCACGCCCGAGCAGCTGCCGCGTTTGTTCCAGGCCTTCGAGCGGCTGGACATGGCGGGCGCGATCGAGGGCACTGGCATCGGCCTGGCGCTCAGCCGCAGCCTGATGGCGCTGATGCACGGCGAGATCGGCGTGCATAGCGTGCCTGGGTCTGGGCCGGGCAGCGTGTTCTGGCTGCGCCTGCCGGCCAGCGCGGCCGCCGTCATCGCGGCCAGCCTGCCGGTGGCGGTGGGCCCGCCGGCGCCAACCGGGCAGCGCCACGATGTGCTCTACATCGAGGACAACGCGGTCAACCAGTTGCTGATGCAGGGCATGCTGGCGCACCGCCCGGCGATCGACCTGCGCCTGGCGGCCTGGCCCGAAGACGGCCTGGCGATGGCCATCGAGCAGCCGCCGGACCTGGTGCTGCTCGACATCCAGTTGCCTGACATGGACGGCTTCGAGGTGCTGCGCCGCCTGCGCGAGCAGCCGACGCTGCGCCACACCCCGGTGATCGCCGTCAGCGCCAACGCCATGCCCGACGACCTGGCCGATGCCCAGCGCGCCGGCTTTGCCGACTACCTGACCAAGCCGGTGGACCTGCCGCGGCTGCTGGCGCTGGTGGACCGGGCACTGAGTGGCTGAGCGGCTGACTGGCGCACCCGGCGGCAGTACCCTGCCGCCGGGTGCTCCAGCCAGCCGAGCGCCGGGCCGCCCCAAGCCGGCTGGGCACCCGCTCGGCGGGTGGCGGCAGTACCCTGCCGCCGGGTGCTCCAATTCACATCGGCTGGTAGGCCAGGCGCACGTAGATCGGCGCGAAGGCCTCGGCCTGGGTGATCTCCAGCAGGTGCTCGCGCGACAGTTCGAGCATCGCGATGAAGGTGACCACCAGCACGGGCACGCCGCGCGAGGCCTCAAACAGTTCGTGAAACTCGACGAAGCGCTTGCCCGCCAGGCGGCGCAACACGATGCTCATGTGCTCGCGCACCGACAGCTGTTCGCGGCTGATGCGGTGGTGCTGGTTGAGCTTGGCGCGCCGCAAAATGCCGCCCCAGGCCTGCTGCAGGTCGACCACCTCGACATCGGGAAAGCGCAACTGCAGGCTCTGCTCGATGTGAACCTGAGCGCGCAGGAAATCGCGGCCAATCACCGGCAGCCGGTCGAGCTGGGCCGCCGCCACCTTGATCTGCTCGTACTCCAGCAGCCGGCGCACCAGCTCGGCGCGTGGGTCGGGGCCATCGGCGCCGTCGTCGGTCTTGCGCGGCGGCAGCAGCATGCGCGACTTGATCTCGATCAGCATCGCCGCCATCAGCAGGTACTCGCTGGCCAGCTCCAGGTTGTGCTGGCGGATCTGGTCGACGTAGGTCAGGTACTGGCGCGTCACGTCGGCCAGCGGGATGTCGAGGATGTTGAAGTTCTGCCGGCGGATCAGGTAGAGCAGCAGGTCGAGCGGGCCCTCGAAAGCTTCGAGAAAAACCTCCAGCGCATCCGGCGGGATGTACAGGTCGGTCGGCAGGCGGAACAGCGGCTCACCGTAGAGCCGGGCCAGCGCCACCCGGTCGACCGGCAAGGCGTCGGTGGCAGCGTTCGCGTCCCTGTTTGCGTCCCTGTTCGCGTCCCTGTTTGCGCCCAAGCCAGTGGCAAGGTCTGCACCGGCATCGCCCGCCGCCAGCGGTGACAGTGGCAGTGGCGTGCCGGGCAGGCTGCGGTGCTGGGCACCCGTCGGCGACAGCAGGCTCACGGCTTGAACCTTCAGCGGGTTCAGGGCGTCCAGGACGCTCAGGGCAACTCGGGTCGCGAAAAGTAGACGTACGGGCTTTGCGGCACCCGGGCGTCGGCGTACTCGGCCTGCGCGCTGCGGTCGATCTGCTTGTCCCACAGCAGCGCGCGGCCGGCGCGTTGCTCGGCTTCCAGCGTGGGTTTGTTCGACTTCAGCTCGGTGATGAATCGGCTGACGTCGGATTGGTAGGGCTTGCGGAAGAACTCCATGGCGATGGACCTCGGCACTCAGGGACAACCCGCAAGTTTAAGCCAGTCGCCGAGGCCGGCCATCGGCCCGGCCGGGTGGGCCGTGGCAAGATGCTCTTCATGTCATCCGAGATCGAGTTGAAGTTCCGCATCCCTGCGGCTCGGTTGGCCGCGCTGCGTCGCGCGGTGGCCACCCGCGGCGCCCAGGTGCAGCCGCTGGTTGCGCTGTACTTCGACACGCCCGGTGAACTGCTGGCGCGCGCCCGTGTGGCGCTGCGCCTGCGCCGCGAGGGCGAGACCTGGGTGCAGACCTTGAAGGCCGAAGGCACCGACGCGATGCACCGGCTGGAGCACAACGTGGCGGTGGCCGGCAAGCGCCAGCCCGAGCTGGACCTGTCGCGCCACGATGGCAGCGCTGCGGGTCAGGTGCTGCGCGCGGTGCTGGCCGGCGCCCGCGACGAGCCGCTGCTGCTGCGCTACGCCACCGCGGTGCAACGCACGCGGCGGCTGCTGCGGGCGGGCGCTGCGCGCATCGAACTGGCACTGGACGAAGGCCACATCACCGCGGGCCGACACCGCCTGCCGATCTGCGAGCTGGAGCTCGAACTGCTGGCCGGCACGCCGCAGGCCTTGCTGGACGTGGCCGGCCGCTGGGTCGACCGCTTCGGCCTGGTGCTGGACGTGCGCAGCAAAAGCGAGCGCGGACACCGCCTGGCGGCCGGCGTGCTGGCCAGTCCGCCGACCAAGGCCCGGCCCTTGCGCCTGCCGGCCGACGCCACACCAGCGCAGGCCCTGGCGGCGATGCTGGCCAACGCGCTGGGCCAGGTGCTGGCCAATGCCAGCGCGATGGCCGACGCCGACCTGGCCGAGCTGGTGACTGCCGATGCCGAATACCTGCACCAGTTGCGGGTGGGGTTGCGCCGGCTGCGCAGTCTGCTGCGGGTCTACGGCCCACTGGCGCCGCCCGCCGATGCGGCGCTGGCCCCGGCACTGGCCACGCTGTTCGGCCAGTTGGGTGCTGCGCGTGACCAAGATGCGATGGCCGAGTGGCTGTGGCCGGCGTTGCGGGACGCCGACGCACCCTGGGTGCCCGACTTCGAACTGGACGCCGGCACGGGCACTGCTGTGGTGATGGGCGCCGGATTGGACATCGCCGCCTTGTTGCGCGCACCGGCCACGCAGCGGCTGTGGCTGTCGGCGCTGGCCGCGTGCCAGCCGCCGGCCGGCCAGGCGGCCGCGGTGCTCGCCGAGTCCGCCGCACTTACCGAGCCGTCTGCACCACCTGCACCAGCCGCACCACCTCGGCAGCCCGAGTTGCCGCTACGCGAGGCCGTGCGCTTGCCGCTGCAGCAGCTGATGCGTCAGGTCAAGCGCGATGCCGCGTGTTTCAGCACGCTGGACGACGACGCGCGGCACCAATTGCGGCGGCGCATCAAGCGGCTGCGCTACGCGGCCGACGCCGCAGCATCGCTGTGGCCGGCCAAGCCGGTCGCAGCCACGCTGCGTGCGCTGGCCCGGGCGCAGGAGCCGCTGGGCCTCTACAACGACACCGTGGTCGCACTCGACCTGTTCCGCACGCTGGCCGCGCAGGATGGCCGAGCCTGGTTCGTGGTCGGCTGGCTCAGCGCCCGCCGCGAAGCGCTGGCCGCGCCATGCGCCAAGGCCCTGGCCCGGTTGTCGCGCGTGCGCGGGTTCTGGCAACGGCGCTAGCCCACCCTGCGGCCCGCAGCCGCAGCCGAAGCCGAAGCCGAAGCCGAAGTCAGGCGGCGCTGGCCACCCGCACCGCGGCTTCGAGCGTCGGCAAGATGTGCTCGGCGCCCAGCTCGGCCTCGAAGCCGGAGCGCCGGATCAGCGCCATCGGCTGCGGGTTCACCCTGGCCAGCAGCAGCGCCACACCTTGCCGTTGCAGCGTGCGCTGCAGTTGCTGCATCGCGTCGATGCCCGAGCTGTCGATCGAGACCAGGCGGTGCATCTCCAGCACCAGGTAGCGGGTGGCGGCGGGCAGTTGGCCGGGCAAGGCCTCGATCTTGCCCACCGCGCCGAAAAACAGCGAGCCGAACAGCTCGAACACGGCCACCCCCGGCGCCAGCGCGGCCGCGCCAACCGGGGTGGCGTGCGGCTTGACCGAAAACAGTGCGCTCATCTGGACGATGAAAAAGCCACAGGCCATCAACAGGCCGACTTCGACCGCCACCGTCAGGTCGAACATCACGGTGAGCACGAAGGTGCCCAGCAATTTGGCGCGGTAGGGCAGCAAGAAGCGCTTGAGCCGGGCGAACTCGCGCCACTCGCCCATGTTCCAGGCCACGAACAACAGGATGCCGGCCAGCGCGGCCAGCGGCACGTGCTCGGCCAATGGCGCGGCCACCAGCACGATGGCCAGCAAGCTCAGCGCATGCACCACGCCGGCGATCGGCGACGCGGCCCCGGCGCGCACATTGGTCACCGTGCGGGCAATCGTGCCGGTGGCCGGGATACCGCCAAAAAACGGCGTCACCAGGTTGGCCACGCCTTGCGCCATCAGTTCCTGGTTGGGGTCGTGTCGCCGGTGCTGCGGCGCCATGTTGTCGGCCACGCGGGCGCACAGCAGGCTCTCGATCGCGCCCAGCAGCGCGAGCGTGATCGTGGGGATCACCAGCAGCTTGACGGTGGCCCAGCTGAAATCGGGCAGTGCGAAGCTTGGCAAGGCCTGCGGGATGCCACCGAAACGCGAGCCGATGGTCTCGACCGGCAGCCGCAGCAGCACCACCGCCAAGGTGGCCAGCACCAGCGCCACGAGCGTGCCTGGCAGGTGCGCGGCCCAGCGCCGCAGGTGCGGCAGCGCGCCCTTCGGCGCCACCGGCATGGTGTAGCTCTTGGGCCACAGCACGACCAGCGCCAGGCAGGCCAGGCCAAGCCCGACGGCGGCCGGGTTGACGTCGTGCAGGTGGGCCCGCAGCAGCGCGAGCTGGCTGAAAAAGTCGCCGGGCATCTTGGCTATGGGCAGGCCCAGCAGGTCTTTCAGCTGGCTCAGCCCGACCAGCACGGCGATGCCGTTGGTGAAGCCGATGACGATGGACACCGGGATGTAGCGCACCAGCGCGCCCAGCTTGAGCAGCCCCATCAGGAACATCAGCACGCCAGCCAGCGAGGTGGCGATCAGCAGGTTGGCCAGGCCGTAGCGCTCGACGATGCCGTAGATGATGACGATGAAGGCGCCCGCCGGCCCGCCAATCTGCACCTGCGAGCCCCCTAGCGCCGAGATCAGGAAGCCCGCGATGATGGCGGTGAAGATGCCCGCCTCGGGCTTGACGCCGCTGGCGATTGCAAAGGCCATCGCCAGCGGCAGTGCGACGATGGCCACGGTGATGCCGGCGCCGATGTCGGCCAGCAGCTGGGGCCGCGAATAAGCCGGCAGCGTGTCGAGCAGCCGCGGGCGGAATCGGTGGACGGAAATCGGCAGGGCCATTTGATGCGGCGGTGTGCCTTGGTGTCGACCCCGATGCAGAGCCGGTGGGCAGGTGCAAATGATCATGCCACCAATGCGGCGGTGCCCTAGCACCGGGCCGGCCCTCAGTCCCCGATGTCGGGGCGCACCCGCGGGTCGCGCGACATCGGGTTGAAGATCGGCGTGAAGAC
Source organism: Burkholderiaceae bacterium (assembly GCA_043749575.1). Classification (GTDB taxonomy): domain Bacteria; phylum Pseudomonadota; class Gammaproteobacteria; order Burkholderiales; family Burkholderiaceae_C; genus Pseudaquabacterium. Next base: position 7,356 of record JAYVDE010000449.1, read on the forward strand.
GAAGGGCTCGGGGCCCAGTTCACCCTGCACGCCGGGTTGCACCCGCACCCGCACCGCGTGCAGACGCGGATCACCAAACACCTCCAGCCGCCACAGGTTGCGGATGCGCTGGCCGCGGGCATTGAGAAAAGGCTGGTCGGTGATGAAGTGGTGAAAGTCGCCATGCACCAGCAACACCGGGAACGGCGCGGCCTCGGCCAGCGGCAGCAAGGTGTCGCGAATGCTGGCGGCGAAGGCCTCGTGCACCACCGCGCGCCTGGGCTGGTCGGGGTCGGGGTAGGTCAGCGATTCGGCCTGGGTCGCCAGCACCAAGGCCGGCGCACCCTGGCTGCGGGCCAGCGCGAAGGCCGCGCGGATCCACGCTGCGTTGGCCGCTTCGCGCGTGCGGGCTTCATCGCGCACGGCGGGCCGGGCGGCGTCCAGGCCGTTGTGCGGGCCCACGGTGTGGAAGGTGGCGAAGACCACGCCGCCCGGTCTGGCCGGGTAGACCCAGCGCAGGTTCTCGCGGTAACGGGCAAAGGGGGCGAAGGGGGCAAAGGGGGCGAAAGCCGGCTGGCGGTCGGCCTGGCGCTCGACCGCGATCGGCCGCCGGCCCAGTGACAGGGGCGCCGCGAAAAAGCGGTCGCGCAGGGCCTGCAGCCGCTCCAGCGGATCGTCGCCGCGGCGCTGGCAATCCAGCCAATCGTTGTCGCCCGGGGTGTAGACCAGCGCGCTGTCGAAGCGCTGAAAGTACAGCCACTGGCGTTGGTACTCGGCGTCGCCGCAGTCGGCGATGCCGTCCTTGAAGTCGCCGATGTGCACGGTGAACGGCGGTGCCACCTGGTTCACCAGCCCGATCAGGTGGCGGTAGGCCGGCCCGGCCATCAGGTCGGGGCCGTAGGGCATGTCGCCGAGCGCGACGAACTCGAAGGCGGGCGCAATCACTGGAGCGATGGCCGGCGCGATGGGCGCCGTGATCAGGGCTGCGGGTGTGGCCGGCCCCGCTGCAGGCCCGCCAGCGCCCGGCAAGGCGGCCAGGGCCCAAGTGGCCCCGATGGCCCCGGCGGCCAGCAGGGCGCGGCGGCGCAGCAGCGCGCCGGCCGTGCGCACGTCAGCGCCTAGCGCACCCGCATGCCGGGCTGGGCCCCCGGCCCTGGCTCCAGCACAAAAATGCCGGGCACGGCCTTGTCGTCGGCGTGGCTGGCGGCCAGCACCATGCCCTCGCTGATGCCGAACTTCATCTTGCGCGGCGCCAGGTTGGCCACCATCACGGTGAGCTTGCCGATCAGCTGCTCGGGGGCGTAGGCGCTGCGGATGCCGGAGAACACGTTGCGGGTCCGCCCTTCGCCCGCGTCCAGCGTCAGCCGCAGCAGTTTGGTGCTGCCCTCGACCAGCTCGGCGTTGACGATCCTGGCCAAGCGCAGGTCGACCGCGGCGAAGGCGTCGATGCCGATCTCGTCGGCGATGGCCTCGCCGCCGGGCAGCACCAGCGCGGTGGCGGCCGCATCAGTCGGCGCCAGCAGCGCGTCCAGCTTGGCCGCGTCCACCCGCTGCATCAGGTGCTGGTAGGCGGCGATGCTGTGGCGGCCCAGCGCGCGGTCGGCATCGGCAAACTGCAGTGGCGCCACCTGCAGGAAGGCCTCCACCTGCTGGGCCAGCGCCGGCACGATGGGTTTCAGGTAAATGGTCAGCAGGCGGAAGGCCTCGATGCAGACCGAGCAGACATCGTGCAGTGCCGCGGCTTTGGCGGCGTTCGCGGCGTTCGCAGCGTTCGCAGCGTTTGCGGCAGGATCGCCAGCAGCGGCGCTGCCGTTGGCAAGGTGCTTGGCCAGTTCCCAGGGCTTGTGCTGGTCGACGTACTCGTTGACGCGGTCGGCCAGCGCCATGGTCTCGCGCACCGCCTTGCCAAATTCGCGGGTCTCGTACAAGGTCTCAATGAGGGCGCGGTGGCCGCGCAGGCCGTCGAGCAGCAAGCGGCCCTCCACGCCCAGGTCGGCCGACAGCGTGCCGCCAAATCGTTTGGTCAGAAAGCCCGCCGCCCGGCTGGCGATGTTGATGTACTTGCCGACCAGGTCGGCGTTGACGCGGGCGATGAAGTCGTCGCTGTTGAAGTCGATGTCCTCGACCCGGCCGTTCAGCTTGGCGGCGATGTAGTAACGCAGCCACTCGGGGTTGAGCCCCAGTTCAAGGTACTTCAGCGGGCTGATGCCGGTGCCGCGGCTCTTGCTCATCTTGTCGTGGTTGACGGTGAGAAAGCCATGCACGTGAATGTGGTCGGGCAGCTTGCGGCCGCTGAAATGCAGCGTGGCCGGCCAGAACAGCGTGTGGAAGGTGACGATGTCCTTGCCGATGAAGTGCACCTGCTCCAAGTCGGGCTGGGCCAGGTAGGCATCGCAGGCGGCGGCGTCCAGCCCGCGCTTGGCAAACAGCTTGTACAGCGCGGCCAGGTAACCGATAGGCGCGTCGAGCCAGACATAGAAGTACTTGCCCGGCGCGTCGGGGATCTCGATGCCGAAGTAGGGCGCGTCGCGGCTGATGTCCCAGTCGGCCAGGGCCGATTTGCCGTCTTCGTCGCGGCTGAACCACTCGCGCACCTTGTTGGCCACCTCGGGCTGCAGCTTGCCGTCCTGCGTCCATTGCTCGAGAAATTCGACGCAGCGCGGGTCGCTCAGCTTGAAAAAATAGTGTTCGCTGCTGCGCAGCACCGGCGTGGCGCCCGACAGTGCCGAGTAGGGCTTGATCAAATCCGTGGGGGCGTAGACCGCGCCGCAGTTCTCGCAGTTGTCGCCGTACTGGTCGCGGGCGCCGCACTTGGGGCAATCACCCTTGATGAAGCGGTCGGGCAGGAACATGCCCTTGTCGGGGTCGTAGAACTGCTCGATCGTGCGCACGTCGATCAGCTCGTTTTTGCGCAGCGCGCGGTAGATGTCCTGCGCCAGGCGGTGGTTCTCGGGGCTGTCGGTCGAATCCCAGTGGTCGAAGGCGATGTGGAAGCCGTCGAGGTAGGGCGCCCGGCCGGCGGCGATGGCGCCGACGAAGGCCTGCGGTGTCAGCCCGGCCTTCTCGGCGGCGATCATGATCGGCGCGCCGTGGCTGTCGTCGGCGCAGACGAAGTTGACCTCGGCGCCCTTCATGCGCTGGGCCCGCACCCAGGTGTCGGCCTGGATGTATTCCATCATGTGGCCGATGTGGAAGGCCGCGTTGGCGTAGGGCAGGGCGGTGGTGACGAAGAGCTTGCGGGACATGGCGGCTTCCTGGACGGGCGAGCGGCAATTCTAGAAGGCGCACCGCGGCGCGTGGCCGGCTAACTGCCGTGCGGCGGGATTGGCAGACCCGCTCCGCTAGACTGGCAGCCACTTTGCCCGCCTTGGGGCGCAGCTGGTTCGCGTCTCGGGCACCGGTTCCATCACCGGTTCCACCACCGATCCCGCCCAAGATCCTCACCACAGCGCCCGCCACCATGCCAGCCACCCTGCCCGCCGTCACCGAAGCCCTGCTGCTCGACGCCTTGAAGCACATCGTCGACCCCCACACCGGCCGGGATTACGTCAGCGCCCGGCAGCTGAAGAACCTGCGGATCGACGGCGACGACGTCGCCTTCGACATCGAGCTGGGCTACCCGGCCAAGAGCTTGTTCGCCGGGCTGCGCCGCCAGTTCATCGAGGCCGCGCGCAAGCTGCCCGGCGTGGCCAATGTCAGCGTCAATGTCAGCAGCCGCATCACCGCGCACGCGGTGCAGCGCGGGGTGCAACTGCTGCCGGGGGTGAAGAACATCATCGCCGTGGCCTCGGGCAAGGGCGGCGTCGGCAAGAGCACCACCGCCTGCAACCTGGCGCTGGCGCTGGCCGCCGAGGGCGCCACCGTGGGCGTGCTGGACGCCGACATCTACGGCCCCAGCCAGCCCATGAT
>JAYVDE010000450.1:0-11231 GCA_043749575.1 Burkholderiaceae bacterium
AACATCGCCAGGGTCTCGGTGGCGTCACCGGGGCCGCCCTTGGTCATGGTGTAGGGGATGTCGAAGGTCTGCAGCGCGGTGATGGTGCGAAAGATCAGCGCGACGATGATGCTGGGCATCAGCAGCGGGATCGTGATCTGGCAGAACTGCTGCCAGGTCGATGCGCCATCCACCTCGGCCGCCTCGTAGAGTGAGCGTGGAATCATCTGCAAGCCCGCCAGCAGGATCAACGCCATGAAGCTGCTGGTCTTCCAGATGATGGTCAGGCAGATCGCCGCAAACGCCCAGTTGGGCCGCAGCAGCCACATCGTCGGGTCGCGTTGATCCGACAAGCCTAAGCGCCGCAGCACGTCGTTGACCACGCCGTACTCGGTGTGAAAAAACCACGCGAAGATCAAACCGGCAAAGCTCAGCGGCAGCGCCCACGGCAGCAGCAGCGCCAGCCGCACCGGCCATTGCCGGCGGAATGGCAGCTTGGCCAGCAGCGCCAGCCCCAGCCCGACCACCAGCGCACCGGGCACGGTGATCAGCGTGATCAGCACGGTGTTCTTGGTGGCGTTCCAGAAAACCTTGTCTTCCAGCACCAGCAGGTAGTTGTCCCAGCCGATGAACTTGGCGCCGCCGCCGCCACCCGACAGCCGCAGGTCGAAAAAGCTGTTGAACAGCAGCTTGCCTATCGGGTAGACGACGATCAAGGCCAGCAGCGCAAACGCCGGCGCCAGCAGCAAACAGCCCAGCGTTTTCTCGCTGGGGTCGCGCAGGCGGTCGATCAGCCGGGGGGCAAGCATCGCGGGGGTGGGCAGCTCAGCGGCAGGTCAGCGGCAGAACGCCTCAGCCGCTCAGCGCATCACCCGACGCAGACGGCTGTCGATCTCGTCGACGCCCTCGGTCGGTGTCTTGGTGCGCGCCAACACCGCGCTGGTGGTGGTGCGGATGATGTCGCTGACCTGGCCGTAGTCCTTGCTCATCGGCCGGCTCTTGCCGGCGACAACCACCGCGGCCGCATCCTTGAACCAGGGCGCAGTCTTCAGCACATCGGCGTCGGTGTAAACGCTGGCGTAGGTCGGCAGCAGGCTGCCTTCGGCGGCCAGGAACTTGCTGGCCTCGGGCGCGGCCATAAACTTCACCAGCTTGGCGGCATCGGCCTTGTGTTTGCTGAAAGCGCTGACCGCCCACTGCCAGCCACCCACGCAGGTGGCGCTTTTGCCACCGGCCATCGCCGGCAGCGGCATCACACCGACCTTGCCTTGCACGGTGCTGTCCTTGTCGTCCTTGAAGCGGTCCCAGGCAAAGCCCCAGTTGATCGCAAAGATCACCTGGCCGGCCTTGAACTCGTTGACCGTGTCGGGCGTCTTGACCTCGGCAACGTTTTTCTTGATGACACCGGCATCGACCATCGCCAGCCACTGGCTCAGGCCCTTGACGGCCGCGCCCTTGTCCAGCGTCATCTTGCCGGCGCCATCGTTGAAATCCTTGCCCTGGCCCCAGTAGGGCAGCAAGAAGGTGCAGACCGCGCCCTCGATCGGTGCGCCCTGGATGCTCAGGCCCTGCAAATTGGGGTTGGCCTCGGCTGACTGAATCTTTTTGGCCGCCGCGCTCAGCTCATCCCAGGTCTTGGGCTCGGCCACGCCGTGCTTGGCCAGCAAGTCCTTGCGGTAGTACATGAACATCGCATCGGCAAAGGCCGGCATCGCGGCGATCTTGCCGTCGATCACGTTGCTGGCCGCGTACACCGGCAGGTAGGGCTTCAGCGCCACCGCCGGCTCGCCGACGTAGGCGTTCAAGGGCTCCAGCCAACCGGCGCCAAAGTACTGCGCCGGGTTGACGATGTCGATCATGTAGATGTCGATCGCCGTGTCCTTGGCGTTGAGCACGGTGCTGAGGTACTGGCGCTGCAGCTCGCTGGTGGCGCCACCGGTCTCGATGTCGATGGTGACACCGGGGTTGGCTTTCTGGTAGTCGTCGAACAGCTTGCGCATCAGGTCGGGGCGCTGGTTGGCGCCGCCCGAAAACACCCGCAGCCTGGTCTGGGCCAGCGCGTCCAGCGGCGTGGCCAGGCCGGCCAACAAGGCCAGCGCCGACAGCGTGGCGGTCAGGATCGAATCACGGCGTTTCATGGGAATCTCCGGTCGTGTGGGTCGGTTGCGGGGAGTGTTTGGCGTGGCGTGGCTGGGCCGGACGGGAATGGCAGCTCACAGCGCCGCCCCGCTGTCGGCATTGAACAAATGCATGTGGCCGGGCTGCAGGTGCAGCGTGCGCCGGCTGCCCGGCCGGTCGTGGAACGATGCCGGGCAGCGCGCGACCAGCTCGGCATTGCCGGCGCGGAAAGTGACCAGCGTCTCGGCGCCCAGCGGTTCGAGCCACAGCACCTCGGCCTCCAGCGTGGCACTGCCCTCGGCGGTGGCCATCAAGGTCAAGTTCTCGGGCCGCACGCCGAACTTCAGCTTGGGCACGCCGGCCGCACGGGTGGCCAGGCCGGTGGGCAAAGCAAAGCGCGCGCCGCCGACATCAACGCTGGCCTGCGCCACCGTGCAATCCACCAGGTTCATCGGCGGCGCGCCGGTGAAGCCGGCCACAAACAGCGCCGCCGGCCGGTTGTAGATCAGCTCGGGCGTGTCGTACTGCATCAGCTTGCCGGCCGACAGCACGGCGATGCGGTCGGCCAGGGTCATGGCCTCGACCTGGTCATGGGTCACGTAGATGATCGTGGCGCCCAGCCGCTGGTGCAGCCTCTTGATCTCGGTGCGCATCTCCTGGCGCAGCTGCGCGTCCAGGTTGGACAGCGGCTCGTCGAACAAAAACACCTTGGGCTGGCGCACGATGGCCCGACCGATCGCCACCCGTTGGCGCTGACCACCCGACAGCGCGGCGGGCCGGCGGTCGAGCAGGTGGGCTATGTGCAGCAGCTGGGCGGCGTCCATCACGCGGCGCTTGATGTCATCCTCGGGTGTCTTGCGCAGCCGCAGGCCGAAGGCCATGTTGTCGTAGAGCGTCTTGTGCGGGTAGAGCGCGTAATCCTGAAAGACCATCGCGATGTCGCGGTGGCGCGGCGGCAGGTCGTTGACAACTTTGCCGTCGATCAAGATCGAGCCGCCGGTGATCGGCTCGAGCCCGGCCACCATGCGCAGCAGCGTGCTCTTGCCGCAGCCCGAGGGGCCGACGAAGACCACGAACTCGCCATGGCGGATCTGCAGGTCCACGCCGTGGACCACGGTGGTCTTGGCGTCGTAGCGCTTGACGACGGCTTGCAGTTCGACGGCGGCCATGGCGGGCGCTCGGTCAATAGCCGCTGTGGGATGCCGCGCGGCCGGCTGCGGCTGCACCGCCCGCCGGCGCGGCCAGCGCCTGCACCGCGCCGGTGGCCGCGCCCATCAGCAGGCCCAGGTCGGACCCGATGGCGACAAAATCGAAACCCATCGCCCGGTACTCACGCACCAGCTCGGGCGTGCCGCCCACCGTGCCGACGAACTTGCCGACCGCCTTGGCGCGCCGCACCGCATCGGCCATCACCGCCATCACCGCCGGGTGGGTCAACTGGCCGACATGGCCCATGCTGCCCGACAGGTCGGCCGGGCCGAGGAACAGGCCGTCCACACCCGGCACGGCGGCGATGGCTTCCAGCTCGGCTACCGCCGAGATCGTCTCCAGCTGCACGATCACCGAGATGCCGGCGTTGGCGGTGTTGAAGTAATTGGGCACGGTACCGAACCGGGTTGCCCGGCTCATGCCGGCCATGCCGCGCACACCTTCAGGCGGATAACGGCAGGCCTGAGCGGCCGCCCGGGCCTCATCGGCGTTCTGCACAAAGGGCACCAGCAGCGTGGTGGCGCCGGCATCGAGCACCCGCTTGAGCGTGACCATGTCGTTCCAGGGCACGCGGGTGACCGGCAGCATCGGCGTGGCGGCCACCGCCTGCAGCACGTGCACCAGGCTGCCGAAGTCCAGCGGCGAATGCTCCATGTCGACCACGCTCCAGGCGAAGCCGGCGTGGCCCATGGCCTCGGCCACGATCGCACTGTTCGACATGATCCACGAGCCCAGCGGGGGCTGGCCGGCGGCGCGGTCCATCAGCTGGCGGAAGGCATTGATCATGGGCAGTCTTTCAGCATCAGGGCTCAGAAGATCGACGGCTCGGGGCTGGGCGCGTCGCCTTGCAAAAAGTCGAAATCGCAGCCCTCATGGGCCTGCGTCACGTGCTCTTGGTACAGCCGGGTGGAGCCGCGGGTGACGGGCCGCGGCGGCGCCACCCAGGCCGCGCGACGACGGGCCAGCTCGTCATCGCTGACACACAAGGTGAGCGTGCGGCCGGGCAGGTCCAGCGTGATCTCATCGCCGGTGTGCACCAGCGCCAGCGGGCCACCCACCGCCGCCTCCGGGCTGATGTGCAGCACACAGCTGCCGTAGTGGGTGCCGCTCATGCGGGCGTCCGACAGGCGCACCATGTCGCGCACACCGCGCAGCAACAGCTTTTTGGGGATCGGCAGACCGCCCCACTCGGGCATGCCGGGTGCACCCACCGGGCCGGCGTAACGCAGCACCAGCACGGTGTTGTCGTCGACGTCGAGTTCGGGGTCGGCGCAGCGCAGGTTCATCTCGGCCGGTGAATCGAACACCAGCGCACGGCCGCGGTGCTGAAAGAAGCGCGGGTCGGCGGCGCTGCCCTTCATCACCGCGCCGTCGGGCGCCAGGTTGCCACGCAGCACGGCCAGCGCGCCGCTGGCGCTGACCGGCTGGTCCAGCGGGCGGATCACCGCGTCGTCCAGCACTTCGGCCTTGGCGATGTTCTCGCCCAGGCTGCGCCCGGTGACGGTCAGTTCGGTCAGCGACAGCTGGGCGCTGATGCGCGACATCAGTGCCGGCAGGCCACCGGCGTAGTAGAAGTCTTCCATCAGCCGGTCGCCGCTGGGAAACAGGTTGGCCAGCACCGGCACGCGGCGGGCCACTGCGTCCAGGTCGTCCAGGCCCAAGGCCACCCCGGCGCGGCCGGCCAAGGCCACGATGTGCACCGCGGCGTTGGTCGACCCGCCCAGCGCCATCTGCACCGCTGCGGCGTTGAGGAACGCGCCGCGGCTGAGGATGCGCGACGGCCGGAGATCGTCCCAGACCATGCCGACGATGCGCTCGCCGCAGTCGGTGGCCATGCGCGGGTGGGCGGCGTCCATCGCCGGGATCGACGTGCTGCCCGGCAGCGCCAGGCCCAAGGCCTCGACCATCGCGGTCATCGTGCTGGCCGTGCCCATGGGGTTGCAGGTGCCGGGGCTGCGGGTCATCCTGGCTTCGAGCGCGACCCATTGCGCCTCGTCGATGGCGCCGGCCTGGTACTCGTCCCAGAACATCCGGGTGTGGGTGCCGGCGCCGATCAGGCGGCTGAGCCCGGCGCTCACCTGGCGGTCGTTGAGCATCGGCCCGGCGGGGCAGAAGATCATCGGCAGACCCATGCTGATGGCGCCCATCACTGTGCCGGGCGTGGTCTTGTCGCAGCCGGCCAGCAGCACCACGCCGTCGATCGGATGGCTGCGCAGCAGCTCCTCGACCTCCATCGCCAGGAAGTTGCGGTAGAGCATGGTGGTCGGCTTGACCAGCACCTCGCCCAGGCCCATGGCCGGCAACTCGACCGGGAAGCCACCGGCCAGCAGCACACCGCGCTTGACCGATTCGGCCCGCTCGCGCAGGTGGGCGTGGCAGGGCGACAAGTCGCTCCAGGTGTTGATGATGCCGATGATCGGCCGGTCCATCACGTCTTGCCGGCGCACGCCCATCTGCTGCAGCCGCTGGCGGTGCGCGAAGCCGCGCATGCCGGTATCGGCGAACCAGCGGCGGCTGCGCAGCTGCGCCAACGCCATGCGCGGTGCGGGTCGCTGCTCTAGCGGCTGCTCTAGCGGCTGCGCTGGCGACTGCGCTGGTCGCTGCACTGGCGGCTGCTGTGGTGCCGGATGCTCGGGTTTGTTGGCCATGTCGGCTGCTGTTGTTACCGCTAACATTAGCGGCATGCAAAAGCCGAGTCCATGCAGACAAACCCGGCCAGCGGCGGCGCTGCGGCGATGGCGCTGACCGCGCCCGACCCACCGCGCCGGGCCCGCCGCGGCCATGGCCGGGCCACGCTGGACGACGTGGCCGCCGTGGCCGAGGTGACCAAGATCACCGTCTCGCGTTACCTGCGCGAACCGGCCCGCGTGGCGCCGGCCACTGCCGAGCGGGTGCGCGCCGCGCTGGCCGCCACCGGCTACCTGCCCAACAAGCAGGCCGGCCTGCTGGCCAGCGGACGCAGCAACATCGTGGCCGCGCTGATCCCCAATCTGGGCCACTCGATCTTCGGCGAGACGGTGCAGGCGCTCAGCGAAGCGCTGCAGGCCACTGGCCATGAGTTGTTGCTCGCGTCCACCGGCTACTCGCCCGAGCGCGAGGAAGAACAGCTGCGCACCCTGCTCGGCTGGGCGCCGTCGGCCTTGGTGGTCACCGGCCGCCACCACACACCGGGTGCATGGCGCCTGCTGGCCGAGGCCCGCGCCGCCGGCACGCCGGTGGTCGAGATCTGGGACCACCACCCGCCAGAACTGATGCCGACGCAGGTGTCGATGCAGGCGCCGATGCCCGCGCCGATGGCCGCACCGATGCCGTTTGCACAGATCGGCTTTGACCACGGTGCGGTGGGCCAGGCGATGGCCGCGCACCTGCTGGACGCCGGTCACCGGCGGCTGGCCTACCTCGACAGCGGCCTGGACACCGACTTTCGTGCCCACGAGCGCGGCGCAGCTTTTGCGGCCGAGGCGCAACGGCGTGGCGCCCAGATGCGGCTGCTGCGTGCCGCGGTGGGCGACCCATTCGACGCTGGCCGGCAGGCCTTCGACGACTTGCGCCGGGGTCGCCGAAGCCGGTCGGTGGCGGCCACCGCCCATGCCAACACCAATGCGACCGCAAATTTCCCGGTCACCGCCATCGCCTGCGCCAACGACCACCTGGCCTGTGGCGTGCTGATGCAGGCCTTGGACGCCGGCATGCGGGTGCCGAGCACCCTGGCCGTGCTGGGATTTGGCGACTTTCCGGTCGGCCGGCAGCTGCGGCCGGCCTTGTCGACCGTGCGGCCGCCCAGCCAGCAGATCGGTCGCGAAACCGCCCTGGCGCTGGCCCGCGCGCTGGCCAGCGGCGAGGCGCCGGTGGGCTGCGCCCTGCCCTGGCAGCTGATCGTGCGGGGCAGCACGGCAGCGCCGAACTGAGCGCGGCAAATCTATTCGAACAAGCCCGCTCAGGATCGGATCAGTCGGCCCAGATCAGTCGGCCTGGATCTTGGCCGCCATGATGATGCGACCCCAGCGCTCGATCTCGTCCTTCAGGAACGGCGCAAAGTCGGCCGGCCCGCGCGCATCGACCCGAAAGCCCTGGGTGCGGGCGCGCTCGTTGATCTCAGGCCCGGCCATGATGCCCAGCACCTCGGCCCCCAGCTTGGCCACCACCGCATCGGGCGTGGCCGCGGGCGCCATGATCGCGGTCCAGTTCTCCACCGCCAGCTGCGGCAGGCCGGCCTCGGCGGTGGTGGGCACGTCGGGCAGCAGCGGGTGGCGCGCGCTGCTGGCAATCGCCAGCGCCCGCAGCTTGCCCGACTTCACATGCACGATGCTCTCGGGGAAGTTGCTGAAGATCACGTCGAGCTGGCCGCCGATCAGGTCGATCATGCTGGGCGATCCGCCCTTGTAGGGCACATGCTGCAGGTCGGCCTTCAGGGTGTCGGCGAACAAGGCCAGCGTCAGGTGCGGCGGCGTGCCGTTGCCCGACGAACCGGCATTGAGCTTGCGCGTCTTGGCCTGGGCTATCAGGTCTTTGAAGTCCTTGATCGGGCTGGCTGCCGGCACCACCACCAACATCGGCGAGCCGGCCAGCAAGGCGACCGGTTTGAGGTCTTTCTGGAAGTCGAACGGCGCCTTGCCTTTGAACAGCGTCACGTTGGCCGCGTGGGTCAGCGTGATGGCCAGCAGGTGGTAGCCGTCACCCGGCGACTTGGCCACCACGTCGGCACCGATCTGGCCGCCGTTGCCAGGCTTGTTGTCGATGACCACGCTGAGGCCCCAGCGCGTGCCCAGTTGCTGGCCGACCAGGCGCGCCATCACGTCGGTCAGGCCACCGGGCGGAAAGGGCACGATGTAGCGCAGCGTGCTGCCGGCCTTGGGGTAGTCGCTTTGCGACCAGGCGGGGGCCGCGCCCAGCAGGGTGCTGCCAGCCGATCCGGCCGCCCAGGCCATCCAGTGTCGTCGTTGCATGCAGGGTCTCCTCGTGGTCATCGTGCAGGGTCGTCCAACCGGCACCGGTTGGCAAGGCGCAAGCTTGTTCGAAAAACGCGCTTGACAGCGGGCGCGGCTCAGGCGCTGCGCCAGGCCGCCAGCAACGCGTCGGGCACATCCAGGCCTTCGACCTCGGCGCGGCGGCGCAGGGCCTCGCGGCGGCTGCCCGGCAGGCGAACGCCGTCGTCGATCAGCATCTCGGCCAGCAAGACCTCGATGCGATCGAGGAAGGATTCACGGCCGGCCAGTGCACCGGGGTCGATCACCAGAAAGGCCTGGCCCAGACCGGGCCGGTTGCCTTCATCAACAAAAAAGCTCGACGCCTCGAAGCCGAAACGGGCGCCGATCACCGCGGTGACCAGCAGCTCGACCACCAAGGCCAGCATCGCGCCCTTGGGGCTGGTGGCCGCGCCCACAGGCAGCATCGAGCCGGCCAGCGCGGCCTGTGCGTCGGTGGTCGGCTGGCCCTCGGCATCCAGCGCCCAGCCCAGCGGGATTGCCTCGCCCTTCTTGGCCGCCACCATCACCTTGCCGCGGGCCACTTCGCTGAGGCTCAGGTCGACCATCAGCGGGTCGGCGCCGCGGCGTGGAAACACCGCCGCCACCGGGTTGGTGCCGAAGATCGGGTGCTTGCCGCCGGCCGCCGGCATGGCGGCCGGCGAATTGGCAAAGCCGACGCCGACCATGCCTGCGGCGGCCACCGCGCGCAGGTGGTCGACGACCACGCCGCAGTGGTGGCTGCGCACCACGCCGGCCATCGCCACGCCTTGCTGCAGCGCAGCGGCGATGGCTTCGGCGACCGCCAGCTCACAGGCCGCAAAAGCCAGGCCCTCGTCGGCATCGACCAGCAGCGCGCCGCCGCGGCGCTGCAGCACCCGCGGCACCGCGGCGCCATGGGCGCGGCCGTTGCGCAGGTGGTTGCAGTACTGCGCCACGCGGCTGAGGCCGTGTGAGCCCAGGCCCTGCGCTTCGGCCAGCACCAGCGCGCGCGCGGTGGCCTGGGCCATGCCGGCACCGGCACCGGCGCGCTGCAACTCGGCCGCCACCAGCGCCCGCACATCGGCCAAGGGCAGCTTCATGCCAGCGCCTCCAGCAGCTTGTCGGCGATCAGCAAGCTGACCCGCTCGTTGGCTTCGGCCGACACCCCGGCAATGTGCGGCGTCAGCAACAGGTTGGGGCAGCCCTCGAAGTGCGGGCTGGCCGGCAGCGGCTCGGCACCGAAGACATCGATCGCCGCGCCGCCCAACTGGCCGCTGCGCAAGGCCGCGGCCAACGCCAGCTCGTCGATGATGCCGCCGCGTGCGGTGTTGACCAACACCGCGCCGGGCTTCATGGCGGCGATGTGTGCGGCGTTCAACAGGCCGCGCGTGCTGTCGACCAGCGGCACGTGCAGGCTGACCACGTCGCTCATGGCGATGACTTCCTCCAGCCCGGCGCAGCGAACACCGAGCTCGGCAAAGGCCGGGTGGTCGTCGTCCATCATCGCGTCGAAGGCCACCACGTCCATGCCCATGGCCTTGCCCAGGCGCGCGGTCAGCTGGCCGATCGAGCCGAAGCCGACCAGGCCCAGCGTCTTGCCGCCGATCTCGCGGCCGTTGCTCAAGGCGTTGCGCGGCCACTGCCCGGCTGCCACGGCGCCGGTCGAGGTGTAGGCACCGCGCAGCAACAACATCGCGCTGGTGACCACGTACTCGGCCACGCTCAGCGCGTTGGCGCCGGTGGCCGGAATCACCTGCATGCCGCGCGCGCTGCAGCCCGCCACGTCGATGTTGTCCAGGCCCACGCCCAGGCGGCCGACCACCGTGCACGAGACCAGTGCGTCCAGCAGCGCGCCGCGCACCTGCGTGCGGTTGCGCACCACCAGTGCCTGGGCGGTGCCGGCCAACGCCAGCAGCCGCACCGGGTCGTCGACCAGTTTCGGGTCATAGCGCACATCATGAGCGGCTTGCAAGCGCGCGACGGCGCGTTCGTCCATGAACTCGGTGATGACAATAAAGGCCATGCGCGCGCTCCAATCAGGCCGATTCGTACAGGCGCGTCAGCACAAACTCGCGGTGGCCCAGCGCCTCGGCAGCGGTGAGCCGGCCGTTGGCAGTGCGCAGCATGCAGTCGAGCAACTGGTCGCCGGCCTGGTCGAGCGTGATCTCGCGCTGCAGCAAGCCGGTGACGTCGAGATCGACGTGCTCGCTCATCGTGCGCACCGTGCGCGGGTTGGCGCAGAGCTTGATAACCGGCAGGATCGGGTTGCCGATCACGTTGCCCTGGCCGGTGGGGAAGAAATGCAGCACGTAGCCGGAGGCGGCACAGAGCGTCACCATCTCGGCCGCCGCGCTGGAAGAATCCATGAACCACAAGCCCGGGTGGCTGGGCTCCTCGGCCTTGTCGATCACACCGTCGACCGTGCACAGCTTGCCGATCTTCTGGATGTTGCCGAGTGCCTTCTCTTCAATCGTGGTCAGGCCGCCCAGGATGTTGCCCTTGGTCGGCTGGCTGTCCGACAGGTCGCTGGTCTTGTGGCGGTTGACCAAGTCTTGATAGCGGTTAAACATGAACATGAACTGTTGACGCACTGCATCGGTGGCGCAGCGCGCAGCCACGATGTGCTCGCCGCCGGTCAGCTCGGTGGTCTCGCCAAAACACAGGTAGTTGCCCAGGCCGTGCAGCTTGTCGAAGGCGTCGCCCACGGTCGGGTTGGCGCCGCAGCCGCTGGTGGTGTCGCTCTCGCCGCACTTGGTGCTGACACACAGCTCGTGGATGGGGCAGGCCTCGCGCTGCTTCTCGCTGGCCCACTGCGAATACTCACGCGCTGCCTTGCTGGCCCGCATGATCGTCTCGTGGTCGCCGTGCTGTTCAATGCCAAAGCCGACCACCGGCTTGCCGGTGGCCTTGATGCCTTCAACCACCTTCTGGGTCCAGCTGTCCTCGATGCCGATCACCACCACCGCCGCCACGTTGGGG
>JAYVDE010000451.1:0-4263 GCA_043749575.1 Burkholderiaceae bacterium
GCCGCGCCACATGCAGCGGGTCTTCCACCAGCGCCCAACGCCGCTTGCCTTCGGCCAGCAGCAGTGCGGCCTGGTCCAGCCTCAGCGCCGGGGCCGCCAGGTTCAGCGCCTGGGCCGTGCCCTGCAGTGTCTGCGCCGCCGGGATCGACGGGTCATTGGTCTTGACCGTGACCGTGTCGAAGCTCGCCGTTTGGGTGGTGAAGAGCCCGAAACGGCCGTCCGAGCCGACGGCGTTGAAGATATAGCCCAGCGCCGCCTGGTCGTTCAGCGTCACGCTGACGGTCGAGCCCTTGATGCTGACCCCGAGCTTGAAGTCGACGCCGGCGGCCAAGCTGGTGTTGGTGACGCTGGCATCGATGAACCAGCCGCCGGCCGAACGGTGGCCGATCAGCACCTGCTTGGTGACCACGTCGACAGCCGCGAACTTGAAGTCGGTGTCGCTGTAGCGGTCGAAGACCAGACCGGCGCGGCCCGCGGTGTTGAACCTGCTGCTCAGGTCGAGCAGCGAGGTCGCCGACATCTGCGTGACGCCCGACAGGTTCAGCAGCTGGATGGCCGCGCCCGCCGTGGCCGCCGCGCCCTGCAGGCGGCCCGCGCCGGCAGACCAGCTGCCGCTGGCCGAACCCGCGACCGCCGTCACCATGGCGCCGGCGCCGGTGCTGAAGTCGTCGCTGCGCACCACCGTAGCCGCTGGCGGCACCACCTGCACGGTGATGTTGTCGAGCGCCCCGCGCGACTTGTTCGAACCCATGCCCACCAGGCCCCAATTCAGGCCGTAGCTCCAGCCGTCGACCACGGTCGGGCTGAAGGTGTGGCTGAAGTAGGAGACGTTGTTGACGACCAGGGTGGCCGTGAGGCCGTTGATCGACAGCAGGGCGTTGTACCAGACGTCGTTCTTCACGCCGCCCGGCACCGCCGCCTGCTTCAACACCTGCCAGCCGGCTGCCGTGCGCTGGCCCATTTCGAGTTTGTTGGTGCTGACGTTGATGCCAGCGAACTTGAAGCTGGTCGGGCTCTGGTAGTCGAAGATGACGTAGCCGTTGGCGTTCCAGCCGGCCGTGGGCTTGATGACCTTGATCGATGCCGAGACCTCGTAGTACGAGGGCAGCGCATCGCCGACCTGGTACACCGCCACCGCGTCGCCCTGGTTCGAGGTCGACGCCACCTGCAGCGTGCCGCCGCTGACTTCCCAAGTGCCGCTGTCCGCCGCCAGGGCCTGCAGCTGGCCATCGTTGAAGTTGGCCGTGCGCAGCACGTCGCGGAAGCCGCCCGGGATGTTGCCGGCCTGCGGGTCGGCAGGCGCCCCGGTCTGGGTCTGCCAGGCGTTGTCCTGCTGGCGCACGACGCCGAGTTCGCCTTCGGGTTCGCCGCGGCGGTAGGCCAATGCGGGATCGCTGCCGCGTGTGTCGGCATGGCGGGTCGGGTCGGCGCCGTCGCTGGCACCCAGCGTGTACAGGAATTCCGCCAGCTGCGGCTGCAGCGTGCGGCTGACGGTGGCCATGCCGAAAGGCGCGAACGGCACCAGGTAGCTGTTGAATTCGCCGACCCAGTCGATCAGGCGGTCGCCACCGGTGTTGCCGATCAGCACGTCGCGGCCGGCGCCGCCGAAGGCGCGGTCCTCGTAGCTGACCTGCGTGTCGGGCGCCTCGTTGTCGTTCAGCGAGTCGACGGTGTCCTGGCTGCTGGGGCGCCGCTCGTCGCTGTTGGTCTCGAGAAAGTCGTCGGCATTGAGCAGGTCATTGCCGAAACCGCCATACAGGTTGTCGCGGCCCGTGCCGCCAACGATCCAGTCGTTGCCGGTGTCGCCAAAGATGCGGTCGTTGCCGTCGTTCCAGGCCTCGGGGTAGCTGGACGCCTGCTGGCCGACCGGCTTCGGGTTGACGCCCGCCTTGACGTAGGCACCCTCGGTGGCGTCGAAATTCAAGAAGAACTGGCCGATCATTACATTGACGCGGTTGTCCTTCACCGCGTCGCCCGGCCGGTAAGCGGCATTGGCAGAGGTGACCACGATTTCGATCTTGCGACGGGGGTCGTACTCGTCGTAGAGCGCAAACTCGCCGGCACGGCGAGTGCGGTCGAAGTGCCAGGCTCTGACGTCGATCGGGTTGTAGCGCAGCGCGTCGACCGGGTTGAACGGACGGTCGTAGTCGCTGCGGGCCACACCGAGCAAATCCAGCGTACCGTTGTTGTTGCTATCGGTCACCTCGTAAATCTGGGTGTACCCGCCGCCCTGCTTGACGAAGCCCAGCGCCTCGCCACCGACGATGGCGTCGTCGCCCGATCCGCCGTGCAGCCAGTCGTCGCCCAGGCCGCCGAAGATGATGTCGTCGGCGTTGTGGTTCAGGCCGACCAGGTCGCTGTCGGTGACGGTCTTCTTGTTGCCGGTGGTGAACTCGTCCCACTGGCCGTTGAAGCTGGTGTCGAAGCTGAACGGCGTGAGGTTGATCGCCTTCTTGAGCTGGTCGCGCGGGTTGGATATGGCCTCCTGGATGGTACCCGGCGTGGCGATGGTCTCGTCCATCCGGGTGCCGTCGAAAGTCCTGATGTCGCCGTTGTCGGGCAGCAGCGCGACGACACCGTACAAGGCTTCGCCGTAGCCGGTGGCATTGCGGCTGGCGATGAAGCGGCCGTCGTCGCCGATCACGGCGTCCTGTCCGGTGCCGCCGCTGATCCAGTCGTTGCCGTAGCCGCCGACGATCTCGTCGTCCTGGCCTTCGCCGAAGACGATGTCGTTGCCCTTCTGGGCATAGATCGTGTCGTCGCCGGATTCACCGTGGATCTCGTCGCCAGCGCCGCGGTCGGTTTTGGCGGCGGCGACACCGACGACGTCGAAACCACCCTCTTGATAGTCCAGGTGCTGCACCGCCCGGGCCACCAGGTAATCGTAAGTGGCGGCGTTGTTGTCGCTGGCATAGCCCTCGGGATCCGGGCCTTCGTAGTCGTAATTGAAGTTGAGGAAGCCGCCGGTGCTGCGCACGCCGTTGACCGGCAGCTTGGTGGTGCCGATCTCGGGGTTGTCCAGTGCGGGATTGAAGGCCGTGACGGTGCGGCCACCGCCGAGCGCGGTGTTGACCGCGTCGCTGCCTGCCGAACGCTGCACGCCGGCGACGCCCACCAGGCGCAGGATGCGCCCGTTGTCGCCCAGGATGGTGTCGGCGTCGAGTGCATGGCCGCCGGCCCGGGTCACGATCAGGTCGTTGCCGACCCGGGTCGCGGTGTTCGACCCCACGACCGCATCGGCGGCCAGCAGGTCGGCGCTGCGCTGCAGCGTCGCGTCGCCGATGTGGTTGCGGGCGATGTCGGTAGCGGCACCACCGAAGATCAGGTCGCTGCCGTCCGGGCGCAGGAAGTTGACTGCGCCCTGCGGCCCGAACTTGTCGATGAGCCCGAACAGGTCGGAACTGCCGCCGATGATGTCGTCCTGGCCCAGGTTGCCGAAGATTACGTCGTTGCCGCCGTTGCCCTCGATGTAGTCGTCGCCGTCAGAGGCCGATTCGAACGAGGCGTTGACCCACAGGTCGCCGATGCCTTCCAGCGAACCGGCGGGCACGAGCGAGCGCCCGGCGCCGAAGGCCGTGGGCGTCGCGCTCTGCTGGAACTTGTCGCCCGCGAAGCGCAGCTTGTCCAGGTCGGTGCGCGGGTCGAGGCCGATCGCGCCGTCGCCCTGGATCGTGTCGGCGCCGAGCTGGCCGAAGATCTCGTCCTCGCCAGCGCCGCCGGCGATGGTGTCCTCGCCCCACAGGCGGATCGACGCGAGATCGGGCTGCTGCTCGATCATGTGGTCGTGGTCGAGCAGGGCGATGTGGAACTGGCGGTGCACCGGCAGGCCGTAGGAATTGCCCGGCAGCGCCCCACGCGGGTCGACGAACGCCGGGTAGAGCACGCTGCCGACGCCTGCGACTTGCGCCTGCCCGTCGTTGGCGCCCGCGCCCGACGCGGTGGTGCCGTAGATCTGGGTGCCCACCAGCGCGCGCATGCGCGGGTCGAGGTTGTCCGGCCGGTAGCAGATGTCGGCGTTGTCGCCGGCGATCGCATCGTGGCCGCGCCCGCCGTCGAGCCGGTCGTCGCCGTCGAGCGCACCGCTGACGTTGCTGCCGCCGATCAGGATGTCGTCGCCGTCACCGCCGTACAGAACATCGTCGCCCTGCTGGCCCATCAGGATGTCCATACCATCCTGGCCGTAGATCAGATCGTTGCCGGTGCCGGTGTTGGTGCCGACGTTGGTGGCTTCGAAGTTCAGCGTGCGCAGTTTGGGAAAGCCGG
>JAYVDE010000452.1:0-4255 GCA_043749575.1 Burkholderiaceae bacterium
ACCCGACATGGTCAACGCCCAGATCGACCGGCTCTGGCAGCAGAGCAACGGCGGCTTCGGCGCCTACCTGATGCTGGCGCACAACTGGGCCAACTTCGACGCCACGCGCAAGAGCTACGACCTGGTCGCGCGCCATGTCTTCCCGCGCTGGCAGGGCCAGATGAGCACCCAGGCGGCGGCCGACCGTGCCCGTGCGGCGCGGCCCGAGTTGGCCGTGATCCACAGCGCCGCGGTCGAAGCGGCCACGCAGCGTTACGCCGCCGAGACCGCCGCACGCTGAGCGCCAGTCGCTGACGACCCGCGGATCGCGGGTCGCAGCAAGGCGGCGGCGCGGCCCGCATCGCGATAATCAAACGATGCGGGTATTCAGAGGACTTCAAGGCGTCATTGCCTTCGACCACGGCACGGCCAAAGGCAGCGCCACGGCGGCGGCCGGCCGTGCCATCACGATCGGCAACTTCGACGGCGTGCACCGCGGCCACCAGGCCATGCTGGCGCTGCTCAACAGCGAGGCCCGCCACCGCGGTGTGCCGTCTTGCGTGCTGACTTTCGAGCCGCACCCGCGCGACTACTTCGCCCGCCTGGCCGGCAAGCCCGCGCTGGCGCCGGCGCGCATTGCCACGCTGCGCGACAAGCTGTCGGAGCTGGAGCGCTGCGGCGTGCAGCAGGCCGTGGTGCTGCGCTTTGACCGGCGTTTTGCCGCCCAAAGCCCGCAGGACTTCATCGACGACGTGCTGGTGCGTGGCCTGCGTGCGCGTTATGTGCTGGTCGGCGACGACTTTCGCTTTGGGGCCAAACGCGCCGGCGACTACACCATGCTGGACACCGCCGGCGAAGCCCGCGGCTTCGACGTGGCGCGGATGAACAGCTACGAGGTGCACGGGCTGCGGGTGTCCAGTTCAGCGGTGCGCGAAGCGCTGGCCGCCGGCGACCTGCCGCGCGCCACCGCGTTGCTGGGCCGGCCCTACGGGATCAGCGGCCATGTGGTGCACGGCCGCAAGCTCGGCCGCACGCTGGGCTTTCGCACGCTGAACCTGCGTTGGCCGCAGGCCCGGCCGGCGGCGATGGGCATCTTCGTGGTGCAAGTGCATGGCCTGGGCCCGCAACCGCTGGCCGGTGTGGCCAGCCTGGGCGTGCGGCCCTCGGTGGAAGACGCCGGGCGGGTGTTGCTGGAAGTACATTGCCTGCACTGGCCGGCCGACCTGGCGCCCAACGGCGCCTACGGCCGCTTAGTCAGCGTCGACCTGCTGCACAAGCTGCACGACGAACGCAAATACGACTCGCTGGCCGCGCTGCAGGCCGCCATCGTCCAAGACACCGCCGACGCCAAGGCCTGGTTTTCCACCGCCTGACCCGGCCGCAGCGGCCAAGCTCAGGCCTTGAAGGCCACCACGCTCTTCTGCACGCCGGCCAGCGCCGGTGCCACCAGGCTCCATTTCTGCAGCGCCACCACTTGCGCCAGCACCAGCACGTCGCCGACCAGCGTGATCACCTGGCTGATGGCCACGATGCGCTTGAGCGTGCTGCGTGCCGCGTCGGTGGTGGCCCGCACCTGGGCCAGTGCGGGTGCGGCATCGGCCAGCAACTGGCGCACCGCGAGCAGGCGCAGGTTGGACGCCGCGCCGCCCAGCGCCTGGCCCAACGCCATCAGCTGGCGCGCCTCGTCCTTGGCCATCGCCTGCTCGATCGGCAGCGACTCGACCAGTTGGTCCAATGCCCTGGCCAGGGCCTTCAGACCGTCGATGTCATAGATCTCAGCCATGGGCTCACTCCGGGTTAAGTCAGCAGATCAGGGGATCAGAGCTTGGCCAGCGCGGTGCGCGCCGCGTCCAGGTCCTTGCGGGTGGCCGCCAGCTGGGCCAGCGCCTGCTTCAGCGCGTCGCCGTCCAGCGCCAGCGTCTCGCGCAGGGCGGCATGGTCGCGGCGTACCTGGGCCAGGGCCTGGCCATAGGTGGTCAGCGTGGCCAGCTCGGCGGCATAAGCGTCGGCCACCCGCTTGAACTCGCGGCGGCCCCAGTATTTGTCGACCACCTCGCCGTTGGCCGACAGCTGGCAGCGCCAGTACAACGCCGCCTGCCGGCGCTCGCCGTCAATCTCGTCGAGGTAGAGCGCAGCCAGGCGCTGCAACAGCACCAGGCTGGTGTCGACGTCGCGATGGCTCAGCTCGATCAGCCGCCGCAGCTCACGCTGGCGGTAGCCGTCCAGCGCCCGGCCCAGCAGCGTGGCCAAGCTCTTCAGCGCGGCTTCTTCGGCCGACGACACCGGCACGCCGGCGGCCTTGACGGCCGACAGCGAGCCGGCCAGCGCGGTGCTGGGCAGCGGCAGCTGGTCGGAGGCCAGCAGGCCCAGCGCCTGGAAATAGTCGCCCAGCAGGCGATGCACCGCGGCGATCTCGACAAACGCAGCGTCGAACTCGGCTTGCGGCGCACGGCCGCTGCGGCCCAGCGCGCAGACCTGGTCGCTGTCGCCGGGCAGGCCGAGTGCCCGCAGCCGCGGCTCGCTCTGCTGCCAGCGAGCCGCCGCCGAGGTGTCGGCCACCACCGCGCCAGCCGATGTGGTGTAGGCGCTGACGGCCTGCAAGTTGACACAGCCGGCCAGCAGGCTGAACGACAACAGCCCCAGCACGCCCGCGATGCGGCGCAGCGCCACGCTGACAGGCCGGGACACGCAGCGCTCGATCAGACCGGGACGGGACATGCGGGGACGGGACATCCAGGGACGGGACATGCGGGCTCCAAAATGCAAGCTTGCTTGTACACCGCATCCACGCCCGGGCAGGGCCACGACCGTGGGGTGCCTTCAGGGCGCCGTGGTCGCCGTGGTCGCCGTGGTCGCTGTGGTGTCAACGCCGCCGCCCAGGCCCAGCGCCGGCAGCAACTGTCCGGTCAGGGCCAACTGGCGCATGCGGGCGGCCAGCAGGCGGTTGGCCTGGTCGGCGCGCCGCTGCTCGGCGCCGTAGCGGCTGTCGCGCAGCTGGATCAGCTGGGCCACGTTGCGGCGGCCGGCTTCGAACTGCAGCTCGCCGGCACGCACCAGCCGGTCGTACTGGTCGATCTGCTGGTCGAGCTGGGCCAGCGCCCGTTCGGCATTGGCAATGCGCGCGCGCAGGGCCTGCAGGTCGGCCTGCACGCCGCGGGCCACGCGCTCGGCCTCGGCCTCGGCTGCCTCGGCGCGGCGCTGGCCCTCGTTGCGCCGGGCCACCGTCTCGCCCATCACCGGGAATTCCCAGCGCGCGGTGATCTGCCAGGAGCGCTGGGCCTCGGCGGTCAGCGCCGGCGTGGTCCTGTCGCTGAGCTGCTGGCGCATTTCCAGGTCGATGCGGGGTGCCAGCAGACTGGACACCGGCCGCACACGGTCGCGCGCCGACAGCGCCCGCAACTGCGCCGCGCTGACCAGACCAGGCTGGCCGGTCTGCAGCGCGCCGGGCGGCACCGGGGCCAGCACCACTGGCAACACCTCGCGCAGCTCACTGCCGACCAGCGCGGCCAGCTTGTCGCGTGCGCTGTCGCGGTCGACCTGCAACTGCTCCAGCGCGATCTGCGCGTCCAGCAAGGATGCCGCGGCCTGGGTGGCGTCGGCATCACTGGCCTTGCCGGCATCGTTCTGCCGCTGGACCTGGGCCACCAGCCGTTGCACGGCGGCCAGCCGGTCGGCCGCATGCGGCAGCAATTGCTGCAGGCGGAGCAGCTCGACGTAGGACTCGGCCACCCGCTCGCCGGTGTCTTCGCGGGCGCGGCGCAGGTCTTGCTCGACGGCCAACAGGTCGCGGCTGCTGGCGTTGAACTCGGCCAGGTCGTTGCCGCTGTTGAAGAGGTTCCAGCGCAGGCCGGCCTCGACCCGGTCGGTGCGACGCCCGAGTGGCCGGCCGAACTCCTGGTCCAGACTCTGGCCATTGCTGGTGCTCAGCAGCAGCGACGGGCCCAGTCGCGACCGGGCCTGCAGCCGCCGCTCGTGCGAGGCCTGCAGCAAGGCCTCGGCGGCGCGCACTTGCGGATCGCCGGCCAGCACCCGCGACAGCAGCCCGGCCAGGCTTTCGCCGGCGCCCGCGGGCGCCGGCGCCACGGCCAGCCGCGGCGGCGGCGGGGCGCCGGTGTCGAGCTGGGGCGCCGGCTCGGGCCGGTGTTCCTGCGCGGCCAGCGGCGCGGCCAGCAGCAGGGCGGCGGCCAGCGTAGTGACCTGGCGGATGATCAAGTGAGTGGCCGACGGGGTGGCCGACGCGGCGGCCAAGCGGGCGGTCAGGTCGAACCTCACCGGC
>JAYVDE010000453.1:0-4247 GCA_043749575.1 Burkholderiaceae bacterium
GGGCATGCCGCAGATCATCGGCACGCTGGGCCTGCTGCTGGGCATTGGCGGTTCGCGCATCGTGCGCTCGGCGGTGGTGTCGGTGCGCGAGCACATGTACGTGCACGCCGCGCAATCGACCGGCGCCTCCTGGCCGCGCATCTTGTGGAAGCACGTGTTGCCCAATGTGATGCCGCCGATCATCGTGCTGTTCACCACCCGCGTCGGCTCGGTGATCCTGGCCGAATCGGGCCTGAGCTTCCTCGGCCTGGGCGTGCCGCCGCCGTCCCCCACCTGGGGCTCGATGCTGTCGGGCAGCGGCCG
The DNA here is from genome assembly GCA_043749575.1 of Burkholderiaceae bacterium. GTDB lineage: Bacteria > Pseudomonadota > Gammaproteobacteria > Burkholderiales > Burkholderiaceae_C > Pseudaquabacterium. The sequence goes on from JAYVDE010000453.1 coordinate 304, forward strand.
CACCTACATGTTCCAGGGCCCTTGGCTGGCGCTGGCGCCGGGCTTGTGCCTGACCGCCGTGGTCTATGCCACCAACGTGTTCGGCGACGCCCTGCGCGACCTGCTCGACCCGCGCATGCGCGGCACCCGCTGAGCGCTGGCGCGAACCCTATTCAACGCTGGCGCGAACCCTATTCAACGCCTGCGCAATATCCGCTGAACGCCTGGTGGCGGGCCTGTCCAGGCACCTGATCCCCCATTTGCAATTCGGTCCCACCCCGGGCCCACAGAAAGAGACGACATGGCACCCCTGAAGTCCACCCACCTCGTCGCGGCCGGCCTGCTGGCCGCCGCGTCACTGGCCAGCCTGCCGGCTTTTGGTCAGGCCACCCAAGCCGCCAAGGCCGAGAAGCCGCAGTACGGCGGCAGCCTGAGCATCGGCAACGTCTACTACACCGTCTCGCCGCTGTCCTTCGATGTGGCTGACTGGCCCTGGAAGCACAACCAGGACACCGGCCTGGTCTATGAGCAGCTGTTTGCCGCCGACCTGAGCAAGTCCAAGCGCAACGGCGGGCCGTTCCCGTTCCAGAGCGATGCCTTCCTGCCGCCGCAGGGCATCCGCGGTGAGCTGGCCGAAAAATGGGAGCTCAAGCAGAACCCCTGGCGGCTTGAAGTTCAATTGCGCAAGGGTGTGATGTTCCCGGCCAAGGCCGGCGTGATGGCCGCCCGCGAACTGGTCGCCGAGGACGTGGTCTACAGCTACGACCGGCTGGTCAAGAGCCCGAAGAAGATCGCCGGCTACTCCGACCATGTCGACAAGGTCGAGGCCACCGGCAAGTACACCGTCGTCTTCACCTACAAGTACTACAACGCCGAGTACGACTACCGCTTCGGCTGGGGCTACTACTCGGCCATCATGCCCAAAGAGGTGGTGGCCGCCGGCGCCCAGGACTGGAAAAGCGCCAACGGCACCGGCCCTTTCCTGATGGACAACTACATCCAGGGCAACTCGCTGACCTTCAAGAAGAACCCCGGCTACTGGGACACCGAGACCATCGGCGGCGAGAAGTACAAGCTGCCCTTCGTCGACACCATCACCTACCGCTTCATCAAGGACGAGGCCACCATGACCACGGCCTTGCGCACCGGCAAGGTCGACGTGCTGGAAGCCATCCGCTGGAGCGATGCCGATTCGTTGAAGAAGCAGGTGCCCAAGCTGCAGTGGAGCAAGTACCTGGCGATGGGCGGCATGTTCGTGGCGATGCGCACCGACACCAAGCCCTTCGACGACATCCGCGTGCGCCGTGCACTGAACATGGCGGTCAACAAGCCCGAGATCATCAAGACCTACTGGGGCGGCAATGCCGAGCTGCTGGGCTTTCCGATGCATCCCACCTGGGTGGGTTATTACGAGCCACTCGACGTGATGCCCGAGGCGGTCAAAGAGCTGTTCGTCTACAACCCGACCAAGGCCAAGGCTTTGCTGGCCGAGGCCGGTTACCCGAACGGCTTTACCTTCAAGACCCAGACCACCTCGGCGTCGACCGACAACGACCTGCTGGCCATGGTGGCGGCCTACTTGGCCAAGGTCGGCGTGAAGATGGAGATCCAGGTGCTCGAGTACCCGGCCTTCATGTCGGCGATGGGCACCAAGACCAACTCGCCGGGCTACTTCATGTTCACCGGCGCGACCAACCCGACGACCTCGCTGCGCAAGAACTTTCTGAAGGGCCAGTACTGGAACCCTTCGCAGTACAGCGACCCCGAGTTCGACAAGAAGATGGCCGAGGTCTATGCCGAGCCCGACGAGCGGGTGCGCCAGATCAAGGCCAAGCTGATGACCCGCGAGATCCTGGAAAAAGCGCCCTACATCTGGCTGCCCACCCAGTACGGCTACACCGCCTGGTGGCCGTGGATCAAGAACTACGGTGGCGAGCTGCGCGCCGGCGCTGAACGGCCCGCGCCGATCCACGCCCGGATGTGGGTCGATCAAGACCTGAAAAAGAAGATGGGTTTCTGAGCGGGCTGACGCCCCGCCCATCCGATCTCTCGCGGCACCCACCAGGAACACACCATGGCCCATGACCTCTGCAAGACGGCGCGCTTCAGCCTGCGCAAGACCGCCCTCGCCATGACCCTGGTCCTGGTGGCCGGTGTCGCCCAAGCCCAGCCCAAGGCGGCCGAGAAACCGCAGTACGGCGGCACGCTGAGCATCGCCAACGTCAGCTACACGGTCTCGCCCCTGTCCTTCGACTCGGCCGATTGGGCCTGGAAGTTCAACCAGGACACCGGCCTGGTCTACGAACAGTTGTTTGCCGCCGACCTGAGCAAGGCCAGGCGCAACGGTGGCAAACATGCCTTCGTCACCGACGGTTGGCTGCCGCCCGACGGCCTGCGCGGTGAGCTGGCCGAGAGCTGGCGCACGCTGGACAACCCGCTGCGCCTGGAAGTGCAGTTGCGCCGCGGCGTGATGTTCCCGGCCAAGCCCGGCGTGATGGCCGCGCGCGAGCTGGTGGCCGACGACGTGGTCTACAGCTACGACCGGGTCAACAAGAGCCCAAAGAAGATTCCCACCTACTTCGACCACATCGCCAAGGTCGAGGCCACGGCCAAACACACTGTGGTGATGACCTTCAACCAATACAACTCCGAGTGGGATTACCGCTGGGGCTGGGGCTATTACTCGGCCATCGTGCCCAAGGAAGTGATGGAGGGCGGCGGCGCCAAAGACTGGAAAAACGTCAACGGCAGCGGCCCCTACAGCCTGGCGAACTACGTCCAGGGCAACGCCATGACCTTCAACAAGAACGCGGCGTATTGGGACAGCGAGACGCTGGGCGGCGAGAAGTACAAGCTGCCGTTTGTCGACAGCATCACCTACCGCTACATCAAGGACGAGTCCACCGCGCTGACCGCGCTGCGCACCGGCAAGCTCGACCTGATGGAGGCGGTGCGCTGGAGCGCGGTCGACGAACTCAAGAAGTCGGCGCCCAAGCTGCAGTGGAACCGCTACCTCAGCAACGCCGGCAGCTACATCACGCTGCGGGTCGATACCAAGCCGTTCGACGACATGCGGGTGCGCCGGGCGCTGAACCTGGCGGTCAACAAGGCCGAGATCATCAAGACCTATTACGGCGGCCAGGCCGAGATGCTGAACTTCCCGATGCACGTCAACCACCTGGGCTATTACGAGCCACTGGCCGACATGCCCGAGTCGGTGCGCGAGCTCTACGTCTACAACCCCACCAAGGCCAAGGCGCTGCTGGCCGAGGCCGGTTACCCGAACGGCTTCAGTTTCAAGACCCAGACCTCGTCGGCCAGCCTGGACAACGACTTGCTGGCCCAGATCGCCGCCTACCTGGCCAAGGTCGGCGTCAAGATGGAAATCCAGGTGCTGGAGTACCCGGCCTACCTGTCGGCGATGACCACCAAGACCAACGCTGCGGGTTACTTTCTGCAAGCCGGGCTGACCAACCCGACGACCTCGCTGCGCAAGACCTTTGTGTCCAAGCAGACCTGGAACCCGTCGCAGCACAGCGACCCCGAGTTCGACAAGAAGATGGCCGCGGTCTATGCCGAGCCCGACGAGCGGGTGCGCCAGGTCAAGGTCAAGCTGATGGTGCGCGAGATTCTCGACAAGGCGCCGCACATCTTCCTGCCGCAGCCCTATGTCTACACCGCCTGGTGGCCGTGGGTGCAGAACTACGGCGGCGAGTTGCGCGCCGGCGCCGACCGGCCCGGGCCTATCCATGCGCGGATCTGGGTTGACCAGGACCTGAAGAAGAAGTTGGGCTTTTGAGCCTGACCGGTGAAGAAGCTGAAAGCAAACACGTGACGCAACCGCTACTTGAAGTCAAGGGCCTGACGACCCGCTTTCGCACCGAGCGCGGCGAACTGACCGCCGTCGACGATGTCTCGTTCAGCGTGGCCGCCGGCCAGACGCTGGCCATCGTCGGTGAATCGGG
>JAYVDE010000454.1:0-11176 GCA_043749575.1 Burkholderiaceae bacterium
AGGATCAGCGCGCGTGGCTCGATGATGGCACGGGCCACCGCCAGCATCTGCTTCTGGCCGCCGCTGAGCTTGCCGGCCGGGTACAACCAGAACTTTTTCAAGGCCGGGAACAGGTCGAAGATCCATGCCAGCCGAACCGGGTCCAGCCCGTCGGCGTTGCGCGCCTGCCGAGCCGCCAACACCATGTTTTCTTTCACCGTCAGGTCGGTGAAGATGCCCATGCTTTCAGGCACATAGGCAATGCCTTGGCTGGCGATGTCGGGCGTCGGAACGCCCTTGATCGACTGGCCCTGGAATCGCACATCGCCCGCGCTCGCCGGCCACAAACCCATGATCGTGCGCAGCGTGGTCGACTTGCCGGCGCCGTTGCGGCCCAGCAGCATCGTCACCTGGCCCTCGGGCACCACCAAGTCGACGCCATGCAGGATGTGGTACGCCCCAATGTGGGTGTGCACGCCGCTCAGCTCAAGCAAGGGGCTGCTCATGCCGGTTCTTCCGCAGCCATGCCCAAATACGCTTGCTGCACCACCGGCGAGGCGATCACCGCCGCCGGTTCGCCGTCGGCCACCAACTGGCCGTTGTGCAGCACGATGATGCGGTCGGCCAATTCGCGCACCACGTCCATCTTGTGCTCGACCAGCAGGATGGTGCTGTCGCGTTTGGCTTTGAGCATGCGGATCAGGTCCAGGATCACCGGCACCTCGTCCCTGCTCATGCCGGCGGTGGGTTCGTCGAACATGAACACCTTGGGGTCGAGCGCGATCAGCATCGCCACCTCCAGCTTGCGTTGGTCGCCGTGCGGCAGCGCGCTGGCGTGGGCCTCGGCTTTGTCGGCCAGCCGCACCTGGCCCAGGATGGCTTGCGCCTCATCGATCCAGGCCCTGCGGTCGAGCCAGACCCGGAACAAATCGACCCCGCCCCAGCCGCCGCCCTGGCCGCGGCCCGCTTCACGCGCCTGGATCGCCAGCCGCACGTTCTCGCGCACCGTCAAGTTGGGAAACAACTGCGTCAGCTGAAACGCCCGGCCCAGGCCCCGCCGGGTGCGCAGCGGCGCCGGCAAGCTGGTGATGTCCTGGCCGGCCAGCAGCACGCAGCCCTCGCTGGCCGCCAGCTGGCCCGAGATCAGGTTGAAGTAAGTCGTCTTGCCCGCGCCATTGGGGCCGACGATGGCCGTCAAGGTGCCCGGCGCAAACGCGCACGACACATGGTCGACCGCGACATGGCCACCAAAACGGATCGTCAAGTCACGGGTTTCGAGCAAGGCAGTTCCTCGCGCAAGCGAATAGGTTCTTCTGTTGGACCGCAGCAGTCCGAGGCGTAGCGAGCGGCCGGCAGCCTAGGCGCGGGGCGAGCCGGGAACCGGAATGCACTTTCGTGCATGAGGATTCACGGCGAGCCCCGCAACGACGGCTCCCGGCCGCGCAGTAGCCGAACCCTAGCGCTTGTTGCGGATCGGAACTTGCATCTCTTCTGCCTTGATCTCCCGCACCAGCTCCGGCACGCCCCACGCAAACGCCGGGTCGACCCTGATCTTGAAGTGGTACATGTCTTGCAGCGCCTGGTGGTCTTCCTTGCGGAAGGTCATGCGGCCCTTGGGCGTCTGAAAGCTCATGCCCTCCATCGCGGCGATCAGCTTGTCGGTGTCGGTGTTGCCCTGGGTCTTCTTCAGGGCTTCGACCACCGCAATCGCCGCGCTCATGCCGCCGGCGGTGAAAAAGTCCGGCGGGGTCTTGTACTTGGTGTAATGGTTGGCCACCAGCCACTCGTTGACCGGGTTCTTCGGGATGCCGAAGTAGTAGTAGAGGCCGCCCTCCATGCCCGGAAACTGCTTGTACGCGGCCATCGCCGGCAAAATGTTGCCGCCCGAGGCGATCTCGATGTTGTGGCGCTTGAAGTCGAGGTCGGCGATCTTGAACGGGTTGCCACCGGCCCAGATGATCCAGACGATCTTGCGGCCGGGTTGGTCTTTCAGCTTTTCGATGATGCGCTGGGCTGCGGCGGTGAAGTCGGTGGTGGCCGCGGGCAGGTATTCCTCGTGCGCGATCTTGGCTTTCTTGACCGCTTCTCGGAAGGCCTTGACGCCGTCCTTGCCGAAGGCGTTGTCTTGGGCCAGCGTCACCAGCGTGGTGCCGGTCTTGTCCAGCGCCACGGCGTTGGCAATCGCGTCCTGGCTGGAGTTGCGGCCGGTGCGAAAGATGTACTTGTTCCACTTGTCGCCGGTGATCGAATCGGCCACCGCGGGCTCGACCAGCAAGATCTTCTTGTATTCCTCGGCCACCGGCAGCATCGCCAGCGCCACCGGCGAAGCGGTCGGGCCGACCGCGATGTCGACCTTGTCGTCGGCGTAGGCCGCAGCCAGCAAGGCCTTGCCGACGTCGGGCTTGCCCTGGTCGTCTTTCTCGATGACCACCAGCTTCTTGCCGTTGACCATCATCGTGCCGCCGGTGGCGTAGTCCAGCCCCAGGTTGAAGCCGGTGATGGTCTGCTTGGCAAAGGCTTCCAGCGGCCCGCTCTTGCTGGAGATCAGCGCGATCTTGACCTCGCCCTTGGGCTGGGCCTGGGCGGCGGTGGCGGTGGCGGTCAGGCCACACACGACGAGGGCGGCGGCTGCGTTGACCGCGTTGCTGAACAAACGACGATTCATGGGGTTTCCTTCGGCTTAGTGGCCCCCACGCGGCGGCGTTGACCTGGGCTTTCTTTGCAACCCACGTGCCAGCCTGCACAAACAGGGTGCAAACCCTTATTTTCAGGTCGAAAAGGGGCGCCAGTGACGGGTTTGCCAGCCGCCCGATGCGGATCGTCCGAATGTCAGGCAACACGAAAACCAGAATCTGCCTGATTTTCAGACAATCTATTCGCAAGAGTGCCTGAACTTCAGGCAATTTGCGTTCAGCGATGCCGTGGATCGGATGGCGCCACGGCAGCCAGTTCGGGGTAGCGCGCCAGCTTGTCGTAGAAGGCCGCGCGCGAGATCTTCAACAAGCGCGCTGCCGCCATGCGGTTGCCGCCGGTGGCCTGCAGCGCCGCGGTCATCGCGCGGCGCTCCAGCTCGGCCACCTGCTCGGGCAGCGGCCGCAGCACCAACAGCGCCGCGGCGGCTGGCGCTGTGGCGGCCAGGGCTGTGGCGGCCAGCGGCGTGGCCGCAGCGCCGGTAGCGGCCACCACCGCCAGGGGCTGGGCCGGCGCGGCAGCCCGCTGCGCCGCACCGTCGGCATTGCCCGCCTCGGGCGGGCCTGCGGCCGGGCTGGTCAGGCTGGTCGGGGCGCCGCCGTCCAGGTGGCTGGCAGTCAGCACCCGGTCATCGGTCATCAAGGCCGACTGCTCCAGCACGTTGCGCAGCTCGCGGATGTTGCCGGGCCAGTCGCGCGCGGCCAGCCGGTCCAGCGCATCGACCGACAAGGCCTTGGCGGCCAGGCCGCTGCGCCGGGCGATGTCCTCGAGCAAGGCCTCGGCCAGCGCTTCGATGTCGCTCAGCCGCTCGCGCAGCGCCGGCAGGCGGATCGGCAGCACATTGAGCCGGTAGTACAGGTCGGCGCGAAAGCGCCCGTCGGCCACCATCAGCGCCAGATCGCGGCTGGTGGCGGCGATCACCCGCACGTCAACCTTCAGCACCTGGTTGCTGCCCAGCGGCTCCACCTCCTGCTCTTGCAGCACCCGCAGCAACTTGGCCTGCAGCGCCAACGGCATGTCGCCGATCTCGTCGAGGAACAGCGTGCCGCCGTCGGCGAGCTTGAACTTGCCGTCGCGGCCCTTGCGGTCGGCACCGGTGTAGGCACCGGGCGCAACACCGAAGAACTCGGCTTCGAGCAGCGTGTCGGGCACCGCGGCGATGTTGAGGCCGACAAACGGCCGCGCCGCCCGCGCTGACGCGGCGTGGATGCCGTGTGCCAACAGCTCCTTGCCGGTGCCGGTGTCGCCCAGCAACAGCACGGTGGATTCGGTGCCCGCCACGCGGCGGGCCTGGCGCTTGACCTCCAGCGCCGCCGGGCTGGCGCCGATGTAGGCGGCGATGGTGTATTTCGGCCGGCGGTTGCGCACCTGCTCGGCGACCAACTGGCGCTGGGCGGCGGCCAGCTCGCGCTGCAGGTGGCCAAACTTGGCCATCAGCGGCTGCATCGTGCTGTCGGCGCGTTCAGGGTGGTCCATCAGCACCATGCCCAGCGCGCCGATGACGTGGCCCTCGGCATCGCGCAGTGGCACCCGGCTGACCAGGAAAGTGCCGGCCCGGTTGGTCAGCAGGTCGACCATGATCGGCTGGCCGGTCTCGATCACCTGCGCCAGCAAGGTGTTGGGCACCACCGCTTCGATGCGCTGGCCGACAAATTCATGCTCGCCGGCAAAACCCAGCGCGGGCAGGAAGCGTTTGTAGCCTTCGCTGATCCAGACCACGCGGTGCTCGCGGTCGACGACCATCATGCCCTGCACCGTCTGCGCATAGAGGTCGAACATCGACCGCGCCGCCAGCTTGAGCAGGCCGTCGGCATCTTGCGGCAGCGCGGGGAGGGAGGGCATGGGGTCGGCGGACGGTGGTGGTGGCTGGCCGACGGCGGGCGCTTGCTGCCGTGACGGCCCGGCGCCGGCGGGCCGCGACCGTGCCCGCCATCGGCGGCTGCGCGGGCAGCCCGCGGCGGCGCATCGAATGCCCTGTGCCGTCACCACCGCTGCCGCCACTGCCACCGTTGCCGGCGGAGTTTAGGACAATGCTGAACAAGTCCTCGCGAGTGTGGGCGCCCTGGTTTGGGATGGGCTGCAAGGCGCAAACCACAGCCATAGCCCAGCTATGGCGAGGATTTCCAACACCGCAGACCGCCCAAAACAGGCTGACCGCGCCGCGAGGGACTTGTTCAGCGTTGCCTTAGCGCGCAGCGGTCGCAACTTCGGCCATGGCGCCCGTGGGCTCAGGTCCTTGCGGCTTTTGGTTTGAAGCGCTGGTAGACAAAACCTGTTCGTATTGTGCGGAGCCTTTTGCAACCCGGCCGTCGGGGCAAGTTCCGATGGCCTGGCGATACTCGACACTGCGCACAGGTACAGGCATCGTCGCGCGACCGCTGCAGTTCGTCGCGCCCTATCGACCTGTCCACTTCGGCGTCGGATCAAAACCGCGTCCTCGCCGGCGAATAGAGGCGGATTTGCGCCGGCGCTGACCAACACCAAGCTTGCGAAAAGGCGTTCTCTGGTCCCCCAAGACGAAGCCCCACGACAAAGGCAATGCTAAACAAGTCCTCGCGAGTGTGGGCGCCCTGGTTTGGGATGGGCTGCAAGGCACACAACCACCGCCATAGCCCAGCTATGGCGAGGATTTGCAACGCCGCAGACCGCCCAAAACAGGGCTGACCGCGCCGCGAAGGACTTGTTCAGCATGGCCCTAGCGCGAACCAGCAGGACCACACACAGCGGCAGGCAGCGGCAGCGGCAGAGGTGCGGTTGCGGGTGCGGGTGCGTTCAGAGCTCGGCGCTGGAGCGGCAAAGAAGCCCAAGCAAGCCCGGTGCTGCAAACCTCACTCCACCCGCGCGCCCGACACCTGGATCACCTGCTTCCACTTGGCCGTCTCGCTCTTGATCAGCGCCATCATCTCCTCGGGCGTGCCGCCCTTGGGCACCACGCCGTTGGCCAGCAGATAGGCCCTGACCTCGGGCGATCCGAGCACCGCGTTGATCTCGCGGTTCAGTCGGGTGATGATCTCCTTCGGCGTGCCGCCGCGCACGCTGATGTAGTTGACCGGCGAGCCTTCGAAGCCCGGCAGCTCGGACGTGATCGGCGGTACGTCCGGCAGATTGGGCGAGCGATCCAGAGTCGAAACGCCGATCGGCGTCAACATGCCGGACTGGATGTGCGGCAGGTAGACCGCGATGCTGTCGATGGCCATATTCACGTTGGCGCCCAGCAGGTCTTGCAGCGCCGCGCCCGTTCCGCGATAAGGCACGTGGACCATGTCGATCTTGGCACGGTGCTTGAACAGCTCGCCGGCCAGGTGGCTGGACGAGCCGATACCGGCGCTCGCGAAGTTCAACTTGCCCGGGTTCGCCCTGGCGTACTGGATCAGTTCCTTCAGGTTCGTCACTGGCACTGTCTTGTTGACCACCAGCACGCTGGGCACGACGGCGACCTCGATCACCGGCGTCAGGTCGGTCACCGGGTCGTACGGCAGTTTCGCCATCAAGAAGGGGTTGGTGAACTGCGGGCCTGGCGTCGTGTACAGCAGCGTGTAGCCGTCGGCCGGCGCCTTGGCCACCCAGTCGGCACCGGAGGTGCCACCTCCCCCCGGCTTGTTCTCGACCACCACGGGTTGACCGAGGCGCTTGGCCAGCGGTTGGGCCAAGGCGCGCGCCACGATGTCGGCGCCGCCGCCGGGCGGGAATGGCACGACCAGGCGTATGAGCCTGTTCGGGTAGCCGGCAGGCTGCGCCAGCGCCGCAGCGCCACCCAGTGCCAGGGCGCCCGCAAAGCCAGCCCTCAGGGCCTGTGTCAGCAGTTTCTTGATCATCTGTCGTCTCCGTGTTGTCATGAGGTCGGTCTGTGCCGATGGGGTGGCTGCGGTCTTCAGTCGTCCAGCGCAGTCGGGTCGCCGGCCAGCCAGGCCTGCAGCGCAGGCTTGCGCACCTTGCCGCCGGCGTTGATTGGCAAATGCGGCAGCAAGGCCAGGCGCTCGGGCAGCTTGTAAGTGGGCAGGCCCCGGTCGAGGAGGTGGCGGCACAAGGTCGGCAGGTCGGGCGCCGAGTCGCCGCGTGGTACGACCACACAGCAGACCAGCTCGCCACGCTCGGCATCAGGCACGCCCACCACCGACACCTCGGCCACCGCCGGGTGGTCGGCCAGCACGTCCTCGAGCTCACGGGCGCTGATGTTCTCGCCCTTGCGGATGATGATGTCCTTTTTGCGGCCGGTGACACGCAGCACGCCGTCTGTCGACAAGGTGCCGAGGTCGCCGGTCAACAGCCAGCCGTTGTGCCGCGAGGACGCCGTGTCGGTGGCGCGCAAATAGCCCAATGAACAGTCGGGTCCGCGAGTCACGATCTCGCCTTCCTCGCCGAACGGGCGCTCGCGCGACGCGTCGGCGGGGTCAACGATGTGGACCTCGATCAGCGGGTGGATGATGCCGTCGGCATGGGTGCAGACGTCGTCTGGCTGACCCGCGCGGCCAGCCACGGTCGGGTGTTCGGACAAGCCATAGGACCGGTAGGCATCGACGCCCAGGGCACGCGCCTGGCGGATCAGCTCCGGTGGCACCGACGCACCACCGCAGCGGAACACCCGCAAGCTGGCCAAGGCGTCCGGCCTCGACGCTGCCGCCCGCACCAGGCCCTGCAGGAAAGGTGTGGCACCGGCAGTCCATGTACAGCGCTCGCGTTCAATCAGCGCGACCGCGCGGTCCGGCAGCCACTCGGGCAACAGGCACACCGTGGCGCCGGCGTGCAAGGCCATGCAGATGCCGAAGGAGATGCCCGACACGTGGCCGATGGCCGGTGGCACGAACAACACATCGTCGGCCGTGGTGCGGTCGACCAGCGCCATCTCGCGCCCTTCGATGCCGAGGTTGCGGTGGGAGTACAGCACCGCCTTTGGCCGGCCACTGGTGCCCGACGTGAAGATCACGCTGCAGACCGCGTCCAATGAGCCGGGTGCTGCGCCGTGGGTGGTCGGCTTGGCCGGCGGGACCGGTCGCGGCGGCATCGTCTGCAGCCTTGCCTCGCCACGGCCCGTGGCCTGCAACAACGGCCCGTACGTCTGAGCCTCGTTCGGCCCAGTGGCCTGAAGCGCGTCTGACCCGGTGGCCTGCGGTTGATGCGCCCTGGTCTCCTGCGGTTCTTGCATCAGTGCCAGCCGGACGCCAGGCCCGCAGACACGCCGCGCCATCGCTGCATGGTCCACGCCGCGCCAGGTGCGGGGGGTGATGAAAAGGCTGGCCTGCGTCTCCTGCAGCATGTAGGCGAGGTCGCGTTCTCGCAGCGCCGGCAGCAGTGGTAGCGCGATGGCGTCAATGGCCAGCACGGCGTGGTACAGCACGAAGGCCTCGGCCCAGTTCGGCAACTGGAACGCCACCACATCTCCGGGCTGCACCGCCAAGGCCTTCAGCTCGTCCGAAACACCGTCGACCCGCGCCAGCAGCTGCGCGAAACTGAGCGTGATGGTCGGCGACTTCAGCGCAGCGTGCTGCGGTCGCAACCTGGCCCAACGCTGCAGCAGCGTCCGGCCGTGAACGATGGCGGCGTCGACGATGACATTGGCGCGGGCTGCGGTCATCCAGCAGCCCTCATGCCGGCAGCCCTCATGCCGGCAGCCCCAACACCTGCCGCGACAGAATGTTGCGGTGGATCTCGTTGCTGCCGCCGTAGATGGTGGTGACGAAGGCGTTCATCAGCGGCGCCAGCGCGTCGACCGTAGCCGCGGCGTCCGACGCAGCTGCCTTGCCGATGTCGGCGCCCTGCTCGTCGGCGGTCTCGACCAGCTTGACGCCGATGCGGGTGTACAGCTCCGACGCCCAGATCTTCAGCAGCGACACGCTGGCCGGCAGCGGTTCGCCACGCTTAACGATGTCGGCAAAGCGGCCGTACAGCGCGCGCAGATCTGCCAGGTCCAGCTGCAGTTCGGCGTAGTCGGCGGCGAAGGCCGGCTCGTTCATCAGCCCCCGCGCCTCGGCCAGCTGACGCAACTGGCCCAGCGCGTACTGCGATGTCTTGGGGCTGCCGATGAAGATACGCTCGAAGCCCAGCAGCGCCTTGGCGATGTGCCAGCCGCGGTTCAGGCCGCCCACCAAATTGGCCTGCGGCACCCGCACGTGGTCGAGGAAGACCTCGCAGAACTCCTCCTCGCCGGCCATGTTGCGGATGGGCCGCACCGTGACGCCGGGCGTGGCCAGGTCGGCCAGCAGGAAGCTGATGCCCTCTTGCTTCTTGACCGTCTTGTCGGTGCGTACCAGCAGGAAGATGTGGGTCGCGTCCTGCGCCAGCGTGGTCCAGATCTTTTGGCCGGTGACGATGAAGTCGTCGCCGTCCGGCACGGCTTCGGTGCGCAGCGAGGCCAGGTCCGAACCGGCATTGGGCTCGGAGTAGCCCTGGCACCAGACGTGGTCGCCCGCCAGGATCTTCGGCAACCACTGCGCCTGCTGCGCCGGCGTGCCGTACTGGATCAGCACCGGGCCCAGGTTGATCAGGCCCTGGTCGGGCATGCGGGCGATGCCGTGGTCCTCCTGTTCCTCGATGAAAGCGATCAGTTTGTCCGGCGCCAAGGCCATACCGCCGTGCTCCCGCGGCCAGGCCGGGGCCAGCCAGCCCTGACGCGACAGCGTCAAGTACCAGTCCTTGATCTCCTGCCAGTGCACCCGGCGCGACAGGTTGCGCAGGGCCGGCGGGTAATGCTGCTGGAAAAAGCCGCGCACGGTGTGGCGGAAGTCCGCGTCGCTCATGGCAGCCCAGTCGGCATCACGCGCAGCCGCTTGCTGGGCTTGGGTGGCCGCCGTGGCATCGGGCGATGCACCTGATTGCACACCCCGCATGGCTTGCAGGTCCTGCAGATAACGCCGGCGGTGGTACGCGGCGTTGCCCAGCCAGCCGGACAGCTGCATCGCCCGCTTCAGGTACAGGCCGATCTCGCAATCGTCGGTGTAGCCCATGGCGCCGTGGAACTGCACCGCCAGCCGACCGATGTGCAGCGCGGCGTGGGCGCAGCGTGCCTTGGCACGGCTCGCGGCCATCGCCAGGGCGCGTGCGTCGTCGCAGGACATCGCTCCGGCAGCCGACCAGGCGACCTGCAGCGCTTCTTTCAGCCCGGCCGCGGCCAGTTCCAGTTGCAGCAAGGCATCGACCATGCGGTGCTGCAGCGCCTGGTTGGCGCCGATGGGGCGACCGAACTGCTGGCGGGTCTTCAGGTAGTCGAGCGTGGTGTCGAAGGCGTGGCGGGCCACGCCCAGCAGTTCAGCGGCCTGCATCAGACGCGCCACGTCACGGCCCTGCGACACAGCCGACTGCGCCGCGACGCCGCGCGCCAGGCAATGCGATGGCGGCACACGAACGTCACGCAACACCAGTCGGCACATGGTGCTGCCATCGGCGCGCGGCAGCGGCTCGCACGTGAGGCCCGGCGTCGCGGCCGGCACCCAGTGCAGGGCTTGGTCGCTGCCAACGCCGGAAGTCACCAGCCAGCCGTCCGCACCCGCGCCCGGCACGACCCAGGCCTTGGCGCCGTTCAAGGTGTGGTGGTCGGCGGTGCGCGCGCAGGTCGTCGCCGTGGCCGCGTCATCGGTCTCGCCGGCCTGTTCCTGCCACGCCAGCCCGACCATGTCGGCGCCGCCGATGAGACGGGCGATCAGGGCGTCACGCAGGCCGCTGACCGGCAGCGCACACAGGCTGACGATGGCCTGCACGCCGGCCCCGATCACAGGCTCGGGCAACAGCGCACGGCCCACTTCCTCGCAGACGGCCGCCGCGTGCGGCAAGCCCAGGCCGAGGCCACCCTGGTCTTCCGGCACCAGCACCGACCACCAGCCCGCGGCGGCCAGCGTGCGCCACACCGCGCGGTCGAAGCCGGGCTGCCGGCCCCGCAGGCCTCGCAGCCGGACGTGACCTCCGAGACCTGCCAGCAAGGACCGGGCGCTCTCGCCGAAATTCGCTGCTTCCGCCTGCACGTCCGACGCCGCACCGTCCTGGTGGTTGTTCATGTGGATGTCTCCTTATCCGGGTGTCACGGGCCTGCTTGGGCAGAACCTTTCAACCGACTCTATGGCGAACAGCCCTGCCGTGCCAGGCATGCAAAGCTAGAGCAGCTATGCTCGAAAGCATATGACCGACACCCGCCCGCCGCGCCGCATCGACTGGGACCTGGGCCGCCTGCAACTCTTCGTTCGGATCGCTCAGGAAGGCAGCCTGACGCGGGCGGCAGCCGCTCTGGGCGCGCCACAGCCGGCCGTCAGCCGCAAGCTCGCGAAGCTGGAGCAGGAGTGCGGCGGCCGGCTATTCCTGCGCACGGGCCGCGGCGTCAGCCTGTCGGAGCTGGGCCAGCGGCTGATACCCCGGGTCCAGGCCATCCTGCAGGGCCTGGACGAGCTGGCGGACGAGGTCTCGGCGCGTGCGATCTCGCCGGTCGGCGAGGTGCGCATCGGCACGCTGCCCTCGTTGTACCAGTCGCTGGTGGTGCCGCTGCTCGGGTCGCAGATGGCCCGGTTTCCCGGCATCCGCATGC
>JAYVDE010000455.1:0-4244 GCA_043749575.1 Burkholderiaceae bacterium
CGCCAAGTGCATCGGCGGCACCACGTACTGTTGCAGCGCATGGGCTTGCAGCGCCGTCAGCACCGCTGGCAGCGGCTCGATCTGCAACACCTGCGGCGCCAGCGCGGCGGCGCGGCGGGCGGCCTCGCGGGTGGTGGCGATGACCGCAAACACCGGCTGACCGACATGGCGCAGCGTGCCGGCTTGGCCCAGCACCGCCAGGATCGGGTCGTCGTGGATGATCGGCCCGCAGTCGTTGAGGCCGGGAATGTCGGCCGCGGTGAGCACCGCCACCACGCCGGGCTGGGCCCGCAGCATGGCCAGGTCGATGGCCAGCAGCGTGCCGTGCGCAAGCGGCGACAGGCCCAGGGCGGCGTGCAGCGTGCCGGCGGTTTCGGGCAGGTCGTCGATGTAGGGCGCGGCGCCGGCCACGTGCAGATGGGCCGATTCGTGCGGCCGGCTGACGCCGATGCGGGCGCGGGTGTCGGGGGTGCCGCCAGCCTCGGGGTCTGCGCCGGCTGCACCGGTTGCACCGGCTGCACTGGCCTCGGCGGCGCACGGCAAGAAGGCGTCACGGAGCGGGTTCATTTGAAACTCCAGACCGAGACTTGGTTCGCCGCCAGCGGCGCCTCGGCGCGGGTTTCCAGCCACAGCCGCTGCAGCAGCTTGCGGGCGCTGCGGCGGCGGTAGCTGGCGCTGGCGCGCAGGTCGCTCAGCGGCTGGAAGTCGTGGTCCAGCGCCGCCATCGCCCGCTGCACCGTGGCCGCCGTCCAGGGCTGACCGCGCACGGCGGCCTCGGCGACGGCGGCGCGCTTGACGGTGCCGGCCAGGCCGCCGAAGGCGAAACGTGCATCGACCACCGTAGTGCCAGCCGCTTTATCGTCGGCCAGGTTATCGCCGGCCAAGTTCAACCACAGCCCGGCGGCCAGGCCCGAGATGTCGCAGTCGTGCCGTTTGCTGAGTTTGTAGACCCGCAACGTGTCGCCGGGCGTCGGCAAGGGCAGCCGCAAGGCCTCGACGAACTCACCCGGCTGCAGTTGGTTTTTCATGTAGTCGAGGTAAAAGTCTTGCAACGCCAGCGTGCGCTGCAGGTCGCCCCGGCGCAGCACGATCTGGGCGCCCAGCGCGATCAACACCGGTGCGCTGTCGCCGATCGGCGAGCCGTTGGCGACGTTGCCGCCCATCGTGCCGGCCTCGCGGATCGGCAGCGATGCGAAGCGTTGGCCCATCTCGCGCGCGGCGGGCCAGTGCGCGGCCAACGCGGCCCAGGCCAGCTCCAGCGAAGCGCCGGCGCCGATCTGCAAGCAGCCGTCGGCCTCGTCGATCACCTTCAACTCCGCCACCTCGCCCAGGTAGACCAGCTCGCCCAGCGCACGGAACTGCTTGTTGACCCACAGCCCGACGTCGGTGCTGCCGGCCAGCAAGCGCGCTTCTGGCTTGGCGATGCGCAGGGCGGCCAGCGCGGCCAGGCTGCGCGGTGCGTGAAACGGTGTTTCAGCCGTGTAGTGCAGCGGCGGCGCGGCCAGCAGCGCGGCCAGCGCCAGCGCGGTGGGCGAGTCGGCAGCGGTCTGCAGCGGGCGCAGGTTCGGCAAGCTGAACATCTGTTGACCGGCATCCAGGATGGTCCGGTAACCGGTGCAGCGGCATAAATTGCCCGACAAGTCGTCGGCAATCTGCTGCCGGCTGGGCAGCGTGCCCGCCGCGCCGTGGCGCTGGTGGCAGGCCGCCAGCGACATCACGAAACCGGGCGTGCAAAAGCCGCACTGCGAGCCGTGGCAGGCCACCATCGCCTGCTGCGCCGGGTGGGCGCCGCCCAAGTCTTCGACCGTCACCAGCGCCTTGCCGTCTAGCGTGGGCAAGAACTGGATGCAGCTGTTGATCGGCCGGTAGACCACCTGGCCATCGGCCTGCAGGCTGCCGACCAACACGGTGCAAGCGCCGCAGTCGCCCTCGTTGCAGCCTTCCTTGGTGCCGGTGCAATGCGTTTGCTCACGCAGCCAGGTCAGCACCGAGGTGGTCGATGGCAAGCCATCGACCGACACCGCGCGGCCCTGGTGGACAAACCGGATTGGCCGAACGGCCGGCGAGGCCAGGTCAGAAGGGGCTTGGGACATACCCGTAAGGTAGCCGCTGCAGCGGGCAGCGGTATATCGTTTGGTGGATAAGCTCTATAACACCCCAGTCATGGCATCCGGGCTGGCATTCGACAAGATCGAGATCATGAGAAGCAAACGCCGGGCCGCCCCAAGTGTTTCGCCTCCCCTTTCGATGGGGGGCGGACGCCGCAAGGCGGCGGCCTTGGGGGCGCTATCACTCATCCGGGCTTTCCACACCGTGATCACCGAACGCAGTGTTTCGCGCGCTGCCCTCCAGCTCAACAGCAGCCAGCCGGCGGTGTCGGCCCAGCTCAAGCGCTTGCGTGGCCTGGTCGGTGATCCGCTGCTGGTGCGTGCCGGCAGCGGCATGGCGCCCACCGCCGTGGCGCTGTCGCTGCTGCCGGCCGCGCAGCAGGTGCTGCAGGGCGCGCAGGCGCTCTTCGGTGGCCACGCGGCGGCGCTGGGCTTTGCACCGCAGGCCGCGGCACAGACCTTCCGCATCGCCGCCAGCGACTACCTCGACCCGCTGTTCCTGCCCGAACTGGTGGCGCGGGTGCGCGAGCAAGCGCCCGGTGTGTCGCTCGACCTGCTGCCACTGACCCGCGATTACGACTACCGCGGCCACCTGGCGCGCGGCGAGGTCGATCTGGTGATCGGCAACTGGCTGTCGCCGCCGGCCGAACTGCACCTGGGCCGGCTGGTCAGCGACGAGATCGTCTGCCTGGTCGGCCTGGACCACCTGGCGCATCGCAGCCCGCGCCAATGGACTGTCGAGCGTTACCTGGCCAGCCAGCACATTGCGCCGACGCCGCTGCACGCCGACGGCGTGGGCGTGGTCGACGAGCACCTGCAGGCCCAGGGCCTGAGCCGCCACATCGTGGTGCGCAGCCCGCACTTCGGGCTGGCACCGGCGATGGTGGCGCGCTCGTCCTTGGTGCTGACCACCGGCCGCCAGTTTTGCGCGCGCTACACGGCCCACCTGCCGGTGCGCATCGTGCGCTGCCCGGTCGACTTTCCGCCGCTCATCTACTACCAGCTGTGGCACGACCTGACCCACGCCTCGGCCGCCGTGCGCTGGCTGCGCGAGCAGGTGCGCGACGTGGCGCGGGGCTTGCTGGAGGTGACGGGATGACTTCAGCGACCCAGACCGCGATCCTTGCCGATTTGCTCGATTTCACCGGCGATCCGGGCCTGAGCGACCGCGCCAGCGATGCTGTCCGCTTCCGGCCGGCGCACTGGTTGTTGATCGACGATCAAGGCCGCATCGCCGCGGTGCAGCCCGACGCGCCCGGCGACGACTGGTTGAAACTCGAGCGCAGCGGCCAGCTGCTGATGCCGGGTTTCATCGACAGCCATGTGCATTGTCCGCAGGTCGACGTGATCGGCTCCTGGGGCGCCGAGCTGCTGGACTGGCTGAACACCTACACCTTTCCGGCCGAAGCACGCCATGCCGACCCGGCGATGGCGCGGGCAGCGGCGGCGCTGTTTCTCGACGCGTTGCTGGCCCATGGCAGCACCTCGGCGGTGGTCTTCCCCACCGTGCACCTGGCGAGTTGCGAGGCGCTGTTTGCCGCCGCCCAGCAACGCGGCATGCGGCTGATCGCCGGCAAGGTGTTGATGGACCGCCATGCGCCCGACAACTTGCGCGACGACGTGGTCCAGGCCGAAGCCGATTGCAGCGGGCTGATCGAGCGTTGGCACGGCCGCGGCCGCATCGCCTACGCCGTGACACCGCGCTTCGCCGCCACCAGCAGCCCCGAGCAGCTGGCGATGGCGGGTCGCTTGCTGGCCCGGCACCCCGGCCTCTACATGCAGACCCACGTGGCCGAGAACCGCGCCGAGGTGGCCTGGATCGCCGAACTCTTTCCCGCTGCCCGCAGCTACCTCGACGTCTACGCCCAGCATGGCTTGCTGACCGAGCGCGCGGTGCTGGCGCACGGCATCTGGCTCGACGACACCGACCGCGCGCTGCTGCATGACAGCGGTGCGCAGATCGCCTTCTGCCCCTCGTCCAACCTGTTCCTGGGCAGCGGCCTGTTCGGCTGGCAGCAGGCCGTGGCGGCGGGCGTCAACGTCAGCCTGGCGTCCGATGTCGGCGGCGGCACGTCGTTGTCGATGCACCGCACCATGGCCGACGGCTACAAGGTGCAGGCCCTGGCCGGCAAGCGC
>JAYVDE010000456.1:0-11164 GCA_043749575.1 Burkholderiaceae bacterium
CCTGGCCGACGAGCGCCGCGACGGCATGCCGCCGCCCGGCGGCGTGTCGCGCAACATCCCGCACGTGCAGGCCGGTGTGCGCACCCTGGCACAGATGACCGAGGCCTTCGGCCGCGGCGCCATCGCGGTGCTGGGCTGGCCGATCGACGACGCCGCCCCGACCAAGGCCACGGCCAGCCGCGGCGCCCAGCCCGAACTGTCGGCCATCGTCGAGCTGATCAACCGGGTCGACCGCGCCGAGCCCATCGACCGGTTGGAAGCGGTGATGAAAAACGACCCCACGATGGCCTTCAAGCTGATGCGCTACATCAACTCGCCGGCTTTTGGGCTCAGCATCGAAGTGACCAGCTTTCGCCACGCCATCATGCTGTTGGGCTACCAGCGCCTCAAACGCTGGCTGGCGCTGTTGCTGGCCGCCGGCAGCCGCGACGCCAGCATGAAGCCGGTGATCTACGCCGCCGTGCGCCGCGGCTTGCTGATGGAAGAGCTGGGCCGCGACAGCGGTGCTGATGACGAGCGCCGCAGCGAGCTGTTCGTCTGCGGTGTGTTTTCACTGCTCGACCGCTTGA
This sequence comes from Burkholderiaceae bacterium, assembly GCA_043749575.1. Lineage (GTDB taxonomy): Bacteria > Pseudomonadota > Gammaproteobacteria > Burkholderiales > Burkholderiaceae_C > Pseudaquabacterium. The sequence continues at coordinate 570 of JAYVDE010000456.1, forward strand.
TGCAGCAGCCCTTCGCCGAATTGCTCAAGCGCATCCCCGTCACCGAGGCGGTGCGCGAGGCGCTGGTGCACGCGAGCGGCCCCCACCAGCCCTACCTGGCGCTGGTGCAGGCGATCGAGTCGGCCGCGTTGTTCGACATCCGCGCCGCCACCGACGCGCTGATGATGACCACCGCCGCCGTCAACCAGGCCACGTTGCGCGCGCTGGTCGCGGCCCGGCAGCTGGACTGAAGGGCTGCCTGCCCCCACGTCGCTTCGCGCCTGCCCCGCCAGGGGGCTGAGCCCGCACCGAGTGAGCGCCTGCGCGCTCGCGAGTGGCTGGCAAAGGCCCACCGGCCTGCAAGCCGGTGGGCGCTCAGCCGCCTTGGGGCGGCCCGGCGCCGGCTGAGGCCGCCCCCACGGCGCCGCGCGGCTGGCCGGCCGCCACCGCTCGGGCCACTAAACTGAGGCCATGCCCTTGTTGCCGCGTCATGCCACGTTGCCGTCCAACGCCCAGCTGGCGGCCTTGCTCGATGGCGTCGACGAGGTGCTGCTGCTGCTCGATGCCCGCCAGCGGGTGAGTTTCTGCAATCGCGCCGCGCAACAGTTGCTGGGCTGCGAGCCTGGCCAGCCGCTGGACCGCGCGCTGGCTGGCTTGACCGAACCGGCGCGCAACACCGTGCGCGCGGCGTTGTTGGCCCCGCCCGGCGGCGGTCCACTGACACTGCAGCTGGTGCGGGGGCCGGCGGCCGGCCGCCAGCTGCCGTTCACGCTGAGCCGGGGTGCCACCAGCGGCTGGGTGCTGCGTGCGCCCATCGAGGCACCCGCACCGCCGGCACCACCGCTGGCCGCCGGCGCCACCAGCGACCTGGTGCGCCTGCTGTGGGATTCACCCCAGCCGCTGACGGTGCAGGACACCGATTTCGTGGTCGTCGCCGCCAACCGGGCTTTCTTCGAGGCTTGTGGCCGGCCGCCCGAGGCCGTGCTGGGCCATGACCCGGCCGCGGGCCTGTTGACGGTCGACGACGATTCGGTGCGGCGGTCGCGCCAGCAGTGGACCGAGGCGCTGGCCGCCGGCCACCAGCCTGACCGCCCGGTCGAGCGCCGCCTCACCGACGGCCAGGGCCGCGCGCGCTGGTTCCGTTTCCTGCCGCGCTGGGTGAGTGCGGACGACGGCAGGCCGTTGCTGCTGGCTATCCTGCAAGACGTGACGCTGGAGCACCAGGCCCAGCACGCGGCCCAGCACCCGAGCGCGCCCTCCGACCGGGCGCCCGACCCATGGTTCGAGCTCAGCCCGATCGGCATGCTGGTCTACGACGGCGCCGGGCGGGTGCTGCGCAGCAACACCGCCTTCGAGGCGCTGGTCGGCCCGGCGCCGCTGCTGCTGGCCAGCGCGCCGGCCGACCTGTGCCAGCTGCTCGCCTGGGCGGGCCAGGCGCCGCACCCCGATTTGCACCCCGCTGCCGGACCGGTCGAGGTGCGCGCCACGGTGGTGCTGCCCGATGGCCGCCGCCAGCGGCTGCGGGCCCGGCTGCGCGCCTTCCTGGACGAGGCGGCGCCCGGGCACGACCGCCTGCGCGTGATGGCCGTGGTCGAGGACCGCAGCCTGGAGGACGAACACGACCTGGCGCAGTTGGAGATCGGCGCGCTGATGGACACCGCCAGCGTCGGCGTGGCCACCTACGAGGCCTCGCGCGGCTGGGTCAACAGCCGGCCGGGGCGCGGCCCGGTGGCCGCCGAGGTCAGCGCCGACTCAGCCGCACCGCCGGGCTTGGCGGGAGCCCTGCAGGCGATCCGCCGCGAGCAGGTCGAGCCGGCCTCGCGCGCCGAGTTCGAGCGGCTGCAGCGCGCGCTGCGCGACGGCCAGCGTGCCCAGGTGCGCTACGCCGTCAAGCTGCCCGAACTCGGTACCCGCTGGCTGCTGACCCGGGTCGAGCCGGGTGAGCTGACCGGCGGGCGCGCCGCGCTGTCGGTGGTCACGCTCGACGTCACCGAGCAGGAGCAAGCCCACCGCCGCAGCGAGCAATTGCTGCGCGAGTTGTCGACCATCCTCGACGGCACCAGCGCCGGCATTGCCTACCTGCGCGGCGAGCGGCTGGTGCGCTGCAACCGCCGATTTGAGGCCATGCTGGGCTTGACCACCGGCCGTGCCGCCGGTGCGTTGCTGGGTGACGTGCTGGCCGACCACCCCGAAGCCCAGGCCCTGCTGCGCCAGGCGCTGGCCGTGGAGGGCCGCCACGAAATCGAGATCTCGCGCCAGCTGGCCGACAGCGAGACCCCCGTTTGGTACGCCCTGTCGGCCAGCCGGGCGCCACTGGGGGGTGTGCCCGAGCTGGTGGTGGTGCTCACCGATGTCTCGCGGCTGAAGGCCCAGCAGGCCGAGCTGGAGGCGCTGGCACGCGAGCGCGAGCTGATGTTCACCTTGTCCGACGTTGGCCTGGCCTGGCTGCACAACGGTACGCTGCAGCGTGCCAACGGTGCGCTGGCCGCACTGACCGGCTACCCGGAGGGTGAACTGCAAGGCATGCCGCTGGTCGCGCTGTTCGAGAACCAGCTGGCCTTTGAGCAGGGCTGGCAGCAGCAGCAGAGCGCCTTGCGCCTGAGCGGGCGCTGGCGCGGCGAGCGCCGCCTGCGCCGCCGCGACGGCCGCCTGGTCTGGGTGCAGGTCAGCAAGCGGCGGGTTGACGAGGCTAACCCGGCGTCCGACCTGATCTGCTCGTATGTCGATGTCGACGAGCGCCACCGTGCCCGCGAGGCGGTGCAGTTGCAGGCCGAGCGCACCCGGGCGATCCTGGAGTCGGTGCTGGTGGGCATCGTCACCGTCGGCGACGGCGGCATCGAGTGGATGAACCGCTCGGCCCGGCGCATGTTCGGCGGCGAGCTGGCCGATTTTGTCGGCGAGCCGATCGCCATCGTTGCCACCGCCGACGCCGACCACCCGCTGCGCGCCACCCACTACCGGCAGGCGCTGGCCGACGGCCAGGCCGAGACCTTCGAATGCCGTCTGCGCGGGCGCGACGGCCGTGAGTTCTGGGTCGTCGGCAACGCGGTGGTCACCGGCCGCGGCGACGGTAACGGCAGTCACAGCGGCAGCGGCAGCGGGGCGGACAGGGGCAGCCAGATCACCTTTGCGCTGCTCGACATCGAGCGCCGCCGCCAGGCCGAGATCAGCATCGCCCAGGCCCAGGCCAGCCTGCAGCGCATCATCGAGACCGCGCCGCTGGCCATCGCGCTGTTCGACGCGCCCAGTGGCCGGGTGCTGCGGCTCAACCAGATGGCGGCGATGTTTTTCGGTCGGCCGGTCGAGGCGGTGCTGGGCCGCCTGCCCGAAGAATGGTTCGGCGCCGACGACGCTGCGGCGCTGCGCCAGGACCTGGACGCCGCCCGCGCCCAGACCGACGTGCTGCGCCGCGAACTGCCGCGGCCGCTGCGCACCGCGCCCCCCGCCGCCACTGGCGCCGACGCCGACGCCGCCGTGCAGCGGGTGTGGGATGTGCGCATCGTCTCGCTGGATGCCACCACCGACGCCACCGGCGAGGCCCAACTGCTGCTGGTGGCCAGCGACGTCACCGAGCAGCGCGCCGCCGAGCAGGCCCGCTTCGACGCCGCGGTGTCGCAGCGCGAGATGCTCGTCAAGGAAGTGCACCACCGCATCAAGAACAATTTGAAAGGGGTGGCCGGCCTGCTGCAGCAGACGGCGGCGCGCCGGCCCGAGGTGGCCTCGCTGATCAGCGAGGCGGTGGGCCAGGTGCAGGCCATCGCCCAGGTGCATGGCCTGCAGGTCGGTGTGACCGGGCCGCTGCGCATCCTGCCGCTGATCGAGGCCATCACCGCCAGCGTGCAACGCACCTTTGGCCGCACGGTGACGGTGGCTGTCGAGGGCCTGGCGGCGCACCGTTTTGCCCTGCCCGAGGCCGAATCGATCCCGATCGCGCTGACCATCAACGAGTTGCTGACCAACGCCATCAAGCACAGCACGCCGGGCGGCATCCGCTGCGTGCTGCGTTGCGACGAGGCGCGGCTGGCCATCAGCGTGCACAACCCGGGCCAGTTGCGCGCCGGCTTCAGCCTGGCGCAGGTGCCGCCGGGGGTGTCGGGCCTGGGCCTGGTGCGCGCGCTGCTGCCGCGCCGCAGCGCCACGCTGACGCTGCTGCAGGCCGGGATCGAGGTGGAGGCCAAGGTCGTGCTGGTGCCCCCCAGCATCACCTTGCTGGAGCCGCTGTAGCGGCTGTAGCGGCGGGGGCGGCAGCGGCACTGGGCCGCCAGCCCCTGGCGCCAGGCCACAATACGGCCTCAAGAAAAGGGACGTTCGATGGCCGAGAAGGGCAAGATTTTGGTGGTCGACGACGACCGGCTGGTACTGGCCACCGTCGCCCACGGGTTGGCGCAGGCCGGTTATGAGGTGATCGACGCCGACAACGGCGACGACGCCATCTTGCTGGCGCGCCAGCACCGGCCCGACCTGGCCCTGCTCGACATCCGGATGGAAGGCAAGAGCGGCTTCGATGTCGCCGCCTACCTGCGTGAGTACCTGCACGTGCCGTTCATGTTTCTGTCGGCCTTTGCCGACGACGAGACGGTGCAGCAGGTCAAGGCGTTGGGCGCCGTGGCCTACCTCGCCAAGCCGCTGGACATCGGCCAGATCCTGCCCGCCGTGGCGGCCGCCTTCGCCAGCTTGCCGGCACGCAATGGCGCTGCGCGGCCCGCCGCGGCGCCCGCTGCCGCAACGCCACCAGCGGCACCAGCGGCACCAGCGGTACCAGCGGTACCAGCGGTACCAGCGGTACCAGCGGTACCAGCGGCGGCCGTCGAGCCGGCCACGACCACCGGCGACCTGGTGGCCATGGCCGTGGGCGTGCTGATGCACCGCTACTCGCTGCAGCGCGGCCAGGCGCTGGCGCGGCTGCACAAGCTGGCCGCCGACGAGCAGCGTGGCCTCACCGACCAGGCCGGGCGCTTGATCGAGGCGGTCGAGCTGCTGGCGCGCGGGAACGGCTGAGCGGCTGAGCGGCGCCGTCCTCTCAAGAAACAAGATTAACAAACGCATCCTTCATAACCAAAAGTAGTCGTTTCTTCGCAAACGCCGGGTGCCGCCAGGGGCCTGGAATGCTCACAAGAAACAAACGCCGGGCCGCCCAAAGTGGTGCTCTTCCCTCTTGGGGGGCGGAGGCAGCAAGGCGGCGGCCTTGGGGGCGATCTCAGCTTTTGCGCAAGCGGAAGGTGCGCGTGTCGGCCTGGTATTGGCGGCCTTTGATGTCGATCGACGCGCTGCCGTCCAGCACCAACAGCACGTCCTGGCGCACGCTGCGGTTGGTGGCGTAGTAGGTGTGGCCCTTCGGGTCTTGTTTGAAGTTCAGCACCGGCTCGCAATCGACCACGCTCACCTTGTCGGGCAGCGCCCGGGCATTGCGCGGGCCGGCCGCGCCCAGCCGGTCGGGGTTGCGCTTGGTCGCGTCACTGGTCACCAGCGCCAGGTCACAGGCGTTGTGGTACAGGCTGACCCGCCGCGCCATCTCGGGCAGCGCCTGCAGCTTGTGGTCGAGCTCGAAGGCGTCGTCGTCCTCGTCGGCGGCGAACATCACGATGTGTTCCAGCAGGCGCCGCAGGCTGCTGCCGTTGGCGCTGCGGATCGATTGCAGCGCCCAGCGCAGCGCGTAAGCGCCCATGCTGTGGGTCATCAAATGCACGCGCTGGCCGCAGTCATCCTCGGGCCGCGAGCCGTGCAGGAAGCTGGCCAGCTTCTGCAGCCCGCGGCCCAGCGCCACGCCCGAGGCGCGGGCGTCGTCGCGGTCGCTGGCGTAGGCCTTGAACGGCAGCAGCGAGCCATCGGACGGCCAGGTGAAGACCAGCCAGGTCATGGGCCGGCCGCCATAAAACTGCTTGAGCTGGGCGGTGCGGCTGATCGCCTCCTGGAAGCTGACGTTGAACCCATGGATGAACACCATGCAGTCCTGCCGGTGGGCGACCATCTCGGCGCGCACCTGCTCGAACACCGCCTGGCTGCCCAGCACCTGATCGTCCAGCTGGTTGCGGTGGGCCTTGGCCAGCCCGACGTCGATTTTTTCGGCCGCCACGTCCAGCGTGTAGCGGTCGAGCTTGGCGCCAGTGACCTCGGCACTGCCGAAGCGCAGATCGGTCAGGCCATGGGGGCTGAAAAGGCTGCCGAAGTCCGTGGGCAGGTCGACCGAGTCGGGGTTGCGATTGGTGGCGAAGTAGATCCGCATCGGACCCTCCGTTGGGTTGGCGCCTGACCGTAGGCCGGTCGCGCCGCGGCGTCAAGACGGCTGGCGGGCGCCGCAGCGCGCCGCTTCAGCCGGCCAGCGTGAAGTGAAAGCGCGCGCCCTGGTCGACTTCGCTTTCGGCCCAGATCTCGCCGCCATGGCGCCGCAAGATGCGCTGCACCGAGGCCAGCCCGACGCCAGTGCCCTGAAAATCGCTGCTGCTGTGCAGCCGCTGGAAGACACCGAACAGCCGGTCGGCAAAGCGCATGTCGAAGCCCGCGCCGTTGTCGCTGATGCGGTAGCCGGCTCGCCCGCCAGCCTGGCAGGGCTCGAAGCGGATCACCGCCTGCGCCCGCTTGGCGCTGTACTTCCAGGCATTGCCCAGCAGGTTTTCCAGCGCCATGCGCAGCAGTGTGGGGTCGCCCTGGGCCACCATGCCGGGCGCGATGGTGACCACCACATCCCGTTCGGGCGCGCTGCGGCGCAGGTCGTCGACCACCCAGCCGGCGATCTGCGACAAGTTCACCGGCTGGCGCGCCAGTGGCTGGGTCGACAGCCGCGACAAGGACAGCATCGCGTCGATCATCTGGTTCATGCGCGCGGCGGCGGCCATCACCCGGTCGAGATGGTCGCGGCCGACCCGGTCGAGCGAGGCGCCGTAATCCTCCTTGAGGATGCGGCCAAAGCCCTCGACGACGCGGATCGGCGCACGCAGGTCGTGCGACACGGTGTAGCTGAAGGCCGCGTGCTCGGCGGCCAGCGCCTGGGCCGAGGCGTCGGCAGTGGCGCCGGCGTCCAGCCGCGCCAGGGCCAGCAAGCGCTGGTCGCCCAGGTGCTCCAGCCGCGCCCGCCAGCCGGCGGCCTCGGCCACCTGGCCGGGCTGCAGCCGCAACACCGCCTCGCGCAGGTCGTCGGGCAGGCCGGCCAGCGCCAGCGGCCAGGGCTGGCTGCCATCGGGCGGGGCGGCCAGGCCCAGCAAAGCACAGGCCGGCGGGCTGGCGCGTTGCAGCAACCAGCCTTGGCCATCGGCCGCCGGCACCGCCAGGCACAGCGCCGCCGGGCCTTGCCGCAGCAGGGCCTCCAGCGCCTGCTGGGCCGCGGCCTGGGCGTCGGCCGCTGCGGTGGGCCAGGCCACGCCCAGGTAGCCGACGAAGTGCCCACTGCTATCAAAGCGTGGCAGGCCGCGCAAGCGCCAGGGCCGCGGCGCCGCGCCGGCGGTGGGTCGGTGGTCGACCCGCAACTCGCCCAGCGGCGCCTGCGCCTGCATCCGTGGCTGCAGGCTGTGCAGGGCATCGTCGAAGCGTTGCCACAGGCACTCGCCGCTGAAGGCGCCGGCCACCCAGGCTGATGCCGGCGCACCGTGGGGTGGCTGCAGCTTGACCAGCCGGTGCTCGGCATCGGTCTGCCAGCACCAGAGGTCGATCAACTGGCTGAGCAACTGGCCCTGCAGTCGGGCCTCGCGCAGGTGTTCCAGCTGGCGTTGGCGGCTCCAGAAGGCACCGCTGAGCAGCGCGCCGGCGGTGGCCAGCAGCAGGGCCAGTGCGCCGAGCCAGGCCGATACCACGGCCTGGCTGGCCAGCAAGGCGGCGACGATGGCCGCGGCCAGCAGCGCGAGCGGCAACAGGGCGATCTGCAACGACGGCAGCCGCGGCGGCAGCCCGGCGGCGGGGGTGCCGGGCGGTGAGACATGGCTTGCACGGTCGCGCAACATGAACAAGATTGTACGGACGCGGCCCGCGGCGCCCGGCGCCGCTCAAGTTGACCAACCCGCCACCGATAACCCGTTCAGACCCGTCCGCCGGCCCGTTGGGCAGCGTGTCGAGTTGTCACGATTTGCTTGGACATGACGGCCGGCCGCGATCCCAGGTCTGGCGTTTGCTGTCGAGTCATCTCGATTGACGCGGCTCGGCCGCCGCGACATGCTTCACTTTGACCAGCGGAACTGATCATGTCGTGTGGACCCCCGGACATGCGTCGCTTCACGACGGAGCCTTGACATGAGCATATTGACCACGCCGATCACAAGCGATCACCCGAACGTCGACCCGAACGTCGACCCGAATGTCGACCCACACGTCGACCTGAACGTCGACCTGAACGTCGACCCCGGCAACCCCGGCAACCCCGGCGCGGGGCCATCCGCCGGGCGGCCTGGAGGGCCGGAGCTCGACGCCCAGGCCCTGGCGTGCCTGCACCTGCTTGACCCCAGCGGCGCCAACCGGCTGGTGCCACGGGTGATGACGACCTACCGATCGTCGCTGGCCCGATTGCTGGGGCAATTGACCCTGGCCAGGGTGCGGGGCGACGCCGCGTCGTTGCGCTTGGTCACGCACACCCTAAAATCATCTTCGGCGAGCGTGGGAGCACTGGCGCTGTCCGCGCTGTGCGCAACGGCCGAACAGGCGGTTCGTGACGGCCGAATGGGCGTCTTGCCCCCACTGCTCGACCAACTCGAAAGCGAGGCGGTCTGGGTCGACGCCGCTGTCCTTCAACTGCTTGCAGACCTGTCAACAAACGCTCGATGATCCTGCCGCACGCCTTCGACGCCGACGACTCGCCCGAGCGGCCCAAGGTTCTGCTGGTCGACGACGACGAGGTGACGCTGATGCTCACCGCTGAAGCCCTGCGCGAGCGGGGCTTCGAGATCACCGAGGCGAACAGCGGTGAGCGCACGCTGGCCATGCTGGCTGACTGGACGCCCGACATCATCGTGCTCGACGCGATGATGCCCGGCCTCGACGGCTTCGACACCTGCCGTGAGCTGCGGGCCTCGCCGGGCTTCGAGAACATGCCGGTGCTGATGCTCACCGGCCTGGACGACGAGGCCTCGATCACCCGCGCCTACCTGGTGGGCGCCACCGATTTTTTCGTCAAGAGCACGCAGTGGAGCCTGCTGTCGGGGCGCTTGCGCTACCTGCTGCGCTCGTCCCGCACCCGGCAAGAGCTCGAGCGCAGCAAAAGCAAACTGGCCCGCGCGCAAGACCTGGCCCGCATGGGCAGCTTCGACTGGCGCCAGGCCGGTGCCCACCACAGCTTGCCGGCCTCTGGCGGGCTGCAACTGGCGCCCGAGGCGCTGCGGGTGTTCGGCTTTGGCCCGCAGGACAAGGTGTCGCTGCGCCGCCTGGTGCGCATGGTGCCGATGCCCGAGCGGCGCGGTTTGACCCGGGTGCTGTCCGAGGTGCAGTCGCAGAGCACGGTGCTGGCCATCGACGTGCCGGTCAACCTGCCCGACGGCCGTTCACGCATCATGCACATCGAGGCCGAGCCCGAGTTCAACGAGCATGGTCACAGCGTGGGCTACACCGGCATCGTGCAAGACGTGACCGACCGCCGCGTCGCTGAAGACCGCATTCGCCACCTGGCCAACTTCGACGCACTGACCGGTTTGCCCAACCGCCGCCAGCTGATCTGGCGCACCGAGCGTGCGCTCGACCATGCCCGCCGGCTGGGCCACCTGGTCGCCTTGCTGCTGATCGACCTCGACCGCTTCAAGGTCATCAACGACACGCTGGGGCACGCCGCCGGCGATGATCTGCTGGTCGAGGTGGCGCGCCGCCTGCGCAGCTGCGTGCGCCATTCCGAACAGGTGATGGACGCCGCGCTTGAATCGGCCGGTGTGCGCAACCACCGCAGCCTGGAGGCGGTGGGTCGGCTGGGCGGCGACGAGTTTGTCGCGCTGCTGCCCGAGGTGGTCGACGAGAGCGACGCCGAACGGGTGTCGGTGCGCATCCTCGAGGCGATGCGCGAGCCGATCCTGGTCGGTGGCCAGGAATGTTTTGTCACCGCCAGCGTGGGCATCGCGATGTTCCCGCGCGATGGCGCGTCGGTGGTCGACCTGATGCGCAATTCCGACGTGGCGATGTATTCGGTGAAGAACGCCGGCCGCAACGACAGCGCGATCTACAGCCCGATGCTGGCCGGGCGCGGCCGCGAGAAGCTCGAGCTCGAATCGGCGCTGCACAAGGCGATCGAACGCAACGAGCTGGTGCTGCACTACCAGCCCAAGATCGACGTGCGCTCGGCGCGCATGGTCGGCGCCGAGGCCTTGATGCGCTGGCAGCGTGGCAGCGTGCTGGTGCCGCCCGGCGATTTCATCCCGCTGGCCGAGGAAACCGGGCTGATCGTGCCCTTGAGCGAGTGGGCGTTGAAAGAAGCCGCGCGCCAGGCCAAGGCTTGGCAGGTCAATTTCGGCTTCGCCGATTCGATCGCGGTCAACCTGCCCAACCGCATGTTCGAACGCAGCGACCTGGTCGAGCACATCCACCAATGTGTATCGATGTACGGTGTGCCACACCGCGCGATCCAGTTGGAGATCACCGAGACGGGGCTGATGAAGGACTTGCAGAACGTGATCCCGTCGCTGCACCGGCTGACCGAGATCGGTGTCGAGATCTCG
>JAYVDE010000457.1:0-11160 GCA_043749575.1 Burkholderiaceae bacterium
CCCACCCACCACGCGCAAATCAGGCCCGCCTGGCAGCACGGGCTCGTCCAGCGGCTGCGCGCCGGCGTTGTCGGGGATGCGGGCGTCGATCAGGTTCACGGCCACGCGCTCCACGCTGATCGCGCAGCGGCTGCCGGCCAGGCCCAGCGCCAGCACCCAACGCGGACGGTGCGCGGCCAGCGCGGCCTGCAGCGCCGCCGGCGCGGTGGCAAAAACACAGGGCAGCTGCACGGCCACCAACTGCGCGCCAGCGATCACCTGGCCGTGCAGCGCCTGGGCCACCGCCCAGGACGGGTTGACGGCCTCGCCGTCGAAAGCTTCGAAGCCGGTCAACAGCAGCGTTGGCAGCGGCGGGGGTGGCTGGGTGCTTGTCATAGCGGATGTCGGTTTGCTGTCAGGTCAGGTGTCAGATCGGGTACGGGATGGGCTGTGCACAGGCAAGCTTACGGTTGGCGCGCGGTGGCGGTGGCGCACCGTCAACTTCACCTTCAGCCCCACCGTCACCTTCAGCGCGGCGCTTCGCCCCAGCCGCCGCCGCCCGGGGTCTCGACCACGAACACGTCGCCGGGCTGCATCGCCACCGAGCCGATGTAGTCCAGCAGCTCGCTGCGGCCGTCGGCACGTTCGACCCGGTTGATGCCGGGTGCGCCAGCGCCGCCGCCGGCCCCGCCAAAGGCACCGTGGTGGCGGCCGTTGCTGAGGATGGACGCGGTCATGGGCTGCAAGAAACGCACGCGCCGCACACCGCCGTCGCCACCGCGCCAGCGGCCGGCGCCGCCCGAGCCGCGGCGGATCGTGTAGCTGTCCAGCCGCACCGGGAAGCGCAACTCCAGCACCTCGGGGTCGGTCAGCCGGCTGTTGGTCATGTGGGTCTGCACCACCGCCGTGCCGTCGAAGCCGCCGATGACGCGGCCCGCACGGTCGCGCACCGGCCCGGCGCCCGAACCGCCCGAGATCGTCTCGTAGTACTGGTAGGTGGCGTCGCCGAAGGTGAAGTTGCTCATGGTCGACGGGCTGGCCGCCATCACGCCCAGCGCACCGATCAGCGCGTTGGTGACGCAGGACGAAGTTTCAACGTTGCCGGCCACCACCGCCGCCGGTGGCCGCGGGTTGAGCAGGCAACCGTCGGGCACGATCACCCGCAGCGGTTTCAGGCAACCGGCGTTGAGTGGGATGTCGTCGTCGACCAGCATGCGAAAGACATACAGCACCGCCGCCATCGTCACCGCCTTGGGCGCGTTGAAGTTGTCGGACAGCTGGGCGCTGGTGCCGCTGAAGTCGATCACCGCTTCGCGGCGGGTCGTGTCGACGGTCACCTTGACGCTGATCTGCGCGCCGTTGTCCATCGCCAGCGTGAACTGGCCGTCCTGCAGCGCGGTGATGACGCGGCGCACCGATTCCTCGGCGTTGTCCTGCACATGGCGCATGTAGGCCGCCACGGTGGCCGCGCCCCATTGCTGCACCAGCGCCTGCAACTCTTGCAGGCCTTTTTCGTTGGCGGCGATCTGCGCGCGCAGGTCGGCCAGGGTCTGGTCGGGGTTGCGGGCGGGCCAACGGCCGCTGGCCAGCAGGGCGCGCAACTCGGCCTCGCGCCAGTGGCCATCACGCACCAACAGCACGTTGTCGAGCAACACACCTTCTTCGTCGATGCTGCGCGAGAACGGCGGCACCGAGCCCGGCGTGATGCCGCCGATGTCGGCATGGTGGCCGCGGGATGCGACGTAGAACTGTGGCCGGCCGGGCACGCTGGCGACGGCGACGGCGGAGTCAACGGGATCGGCGCACGGCCGCTCCGAAGCCGATCCCGCACCCCCTCGGGGGGTGGTCGGCGGTATCCCGCCGGCCGGGGGCATCAGGTACACGGGATCGGCGCACGGCCGCTCCGAAGCCGATCCCGCACCCCCTCGGGGGGTGGTCGGCGGTATCCCGCCGGCCGGGGGCATCAGGTACACGGGGGTCACGACCGTGACGTCAGGCAGGTGCGTGCCGCCGTGGTACGGGTCGTTCAACACATACACGTCGCCGGGCCGCATGGCCGGGTTGCGCTCGATCACGGTCTTGATCGATTCGCTCATCGAACCCAGGTGCACCGGCATGTGCGGCGCGTTGGCGATCAACTGGCCTTGCGCGTCGAAAATCGCGCAGGAGAAATCGAGCCGCTCTTTGATGTTGACCGAGTGCGCGGTGTTCTGCAGCCGCAGGCCCATCTGCTCGGCGATGTTCATGAACAGGTTGTTGAAGATCTCCAGCATCACCGGGTCGGCCTGGGTGCCCACCGCATGCGCGACCGGGCGGGGCCGCACCCGGCGCAGCGTCAGCGCGCCCGCGGCCGCCACGGTGGCCTGCCAGCCGGGCTCGACCACGGTGGTGGCGTTGCGCTCGGCGATCACCGCCGGGCCGGCGATGGTGGCGCCGGCGCTCAGCGTCTCGCGCTGGTGCAAGGCCGCGCTGCGCCAGCCGTCGGGCGTGCCATCGTCGCTGGCGCAGTGCATCTGCACGCGGGTCAGCGCGGCGGGTTGGTGCGGCGCGGCGGCCTGGTCGGCCACGGTGGTGGCCGTGGTGGCGGTGGTGGCCACGGTGGTGGCCGTTTCGGGTGATGAGTCCGTCGCGCCAATGGCCTCGACCGTGGCCGCCTCGATCACCAGCGCACGGCCTGGCATGCCGAAGGCAAAACGCTGGCGGTAAGCGGCCTCGAAGGCGGCGTGCATCATGGCCAGCGGGCCGGGCGCCACCGGCAGCGCCGTGTCGGTGCCCTGGTAGCGCAGCAGCAGGCGCTGCACCTGGCGGATGCGCGCGGGCGGCACACCCTGCGCGGCGACCTCGGCCACCGCGGCCTCGCCCAGCGTGGCCAGCCGCTGCAGTGCGCTGGCCAGGCCGGCCTCGTTCAGCGGCTGTTCGACCGAACCCTCGCGCATCGCCGTCTGGTCGGCCAGGCCCATGCCGTAGGCCGACAACACCCCCGCCAGCGGGTGGATGAAGACGGTGGCCATGCCCAGCGCATCGGCCACCGCGCAGGCATGCTGACCGCCGGCGCCGCCAAAACACTGCAGCGTGTAGCCGGTGACATCGTGGCCGCGCGCCACCGAGATGCGCTTGATGGCGTTGGCCATGCTGGCCACCGCGATCTGCAGCGCCCCGGCGGCCACCGCCTCGGGCGTGATCGGCTGGCCGGGGGTCTGGCGGCTGGTCTGGCCACCGGCCTGGCCGCTGGTCTGGCCGCCGGTCTGGACGCTCGCCTGGTTGATGCGCGCCGCCAGTTCGGTGAACTGGATGCGCACCACCTCAGCGTCCAGCGGCTGGTCGGCCGCAGGCCCGAACAGCGCCGGAAAGTGCGCCGGCTGGAGGCGGCCCAGCATCACGTTGGCATCGGTCACCGCCAGCGGTCCACCCCGCCGATAGGCCGCCGGGCCGGGGTTGGCGCCGGCCGATTCGGGCCCCACGCGCAGCCGCGCACCGTCGAAGCCGATCACCGAGCCGCCGCCCGCAGCCACGGTGTGAATGCTCATCATCGGCGCACGCATGCGCACGCCCGCCACCTGGGTGTCGAAGGCCCGCTCGAACTCGCCGGGCTCACCGTTCGCGCCCACGCTGAAGTGCGACACATCGGTGCTGGTGCCGCCCATGTCGAAGCCGATCAACTGGCCGTGGCCCGCGCTGACGGCGGTTCTCACCATGCCGACGATGCCGCCGGCCGGGCCCGACAAGATCGCATCCTTGCCCTGGAAACGATGGGCCTCGGTCAGCCCGCCCGAGCTCTGCATGAAGTACAGCGGCACGCCCGGCATCTGGTCGGCCACCTGGTCGACATAACGCCGCAGGATGGGTGACAAGTAGGCATCGACCACGGTGGTGTCGCCACGCGGCACCAGCTTGATCAGCGGGCTGACCTGGTGCGACACGCTGACCTGGGTAAAGCCGATCCCCCGCGCCACCGCCGCCGCCGCCAGTTCGTGCACCGGGTTGCGCCAGCCGTGCAGGCCCACCACCGCGCAGGCGCGGATGCCGGCGTCGAAGGCCGGTTGCAGAGCACGCCGCAGCGCGGCCTCGTCCAGCGGCTGCAGCACGGCGCCCTGGGCATCGATCCGCTCATCGGCCTCGACCACCTGCTCGTACAGCAGCTCGGGCAGCACGATGTGGCGGTCGAACAAGCGCGGCCGGTTCTGGTAGGCAATGCGCAGCGCGTCGGCAAAACCGCGGGTGATCACCAGCACGGTGCGGTCGCCCTTGCGTTCGAGCAGCGCGTTGGTGGCCACCGTGGTGCCCATCTTGACGCACTCGACTTGGGCCGGCGTGATCGGCGCCCCCACCGCCAGGCCCAGCAGGCGGCGGATGCCTTCGACCGCCGCGTCGGCGTACTGCTCGGGGTTCTCGCTCAGCAGCTTGGCTGTTGTCAGCGTGCCATCGGGCCGGCGGGCGACGATGTCGGTGAAGGTGCCGCCGCGGTCGATCCAGAACTGCCAGCGTTGCCCGGGGGTTGCGTCGCCCGATGTGACCATGTTGATGCTGCCTTCGATGCCCAGGCCCGCAGTATCAACCAGCGAACCGCGTGGCCGGCCGGCCACGCGGGCTGGACACCTGCATGCGCCAGCGGATCACAACGCCGGTCGGGCGGCTGGGCTGCCGGTAGCCTCACAGGCTTCTGACACCTCGCCGGAGTTCCGCCATGACGCTGTGTTTTTTCACCCGCCGCACGGCGCTGGCTGCCGCCGGTGTCACCTTGACCACCGCATTGACCGCCGCACTGGCGCCCACCGCGTTCGCCAAGACGCAGTGGAACCTGCCGGCCGCCTACCCGGCCAGCAACTTCCACACCGAGAACCTGACCCAGTTCGCGGCCGATGTCGACAAGCTGTCAGCCGGCAAGCTGAAGATCGCCGTGCACGCCAATGCGTCGCTGTTCAAGGCCAACGAGATCAAGCGCACGGTGCAGGGCGGCCAGGCGCAGATCGACGAGGTGCTGCTGGTCAACTTCGAGAACGAGAACCCGGCTTACGGCGCCGACGGCATCCCCTTCCTGGCCAGCAGCTACGCCGAATCGAAGCAGCTGGCCGCCGCGCAAAGGCCGGTGCTCGACCGCCTGTTGGCGGCGCAAGGCCTGCTGCTGTTGTATGCCGTGGCCTGGCCGCCGCAGGGCATTTACGTCAAGAAAGAGATCAGCTCGGTGGCCGACATGCGCGGCCTGAAGTGGCGCGCCTATTCACCCGCCACCGCCAAGATCGCCGAGCTGATCGGCGCGCAGCCCACCATCCAGGCCGCCGAGCTGGGCCAGGCGCTGGCCACCGGCGTGGTCGAGAGCTACCTGTCGTCGGGCTCGACCGGTTACGACAGCAAGACCTACGAGAGCATCAAGTACGGGTACGACACCCAGGCCTGGTTGCCGAAAAACGCCGTGCTGGTCAACAAGAAGGCCTTCGACGCGCTGGACAAGCCCAGCCAGGACGCCCTGCTGAAGGCCGGCGCCGCCGCCGAGGCCCGTGGCTGGAAGATCAGCGAAGAGAAAAACGACTGGTACAAGAAGGCGCTGACCGAGAAGGGCATGAAGATCATGGTGCGGCCGGCCAAGCTGACGGCCGATCTGCGCCAGGTCGGCGCCAGGTCGGCGCCACCATGCTGGCCGACTGGGAAAAACGCGCTGGTGCCGACGGCCAGGCCATCATCGCGGCCTACCGCAAAAAGTAAGCCGCCAAGCGACCGGCCCAGCCCCCTCCCCACCCCTCCCCTCCCCCTCCGTGCGGCGTTTCCTCGACCAGCTCTACCTTGCCGCCGGCGGCCTGGCCGCCGTGATGGTGGCGGCCATCGCCGTGCTGATGGTCGGCCAGAGCGTGCTGCGGGCCTTTGGCGTGGCCACCGGCGCGGTCAACGACCTGGTGTCGTGGTGCTGCGCGGCGGCGGCCTTTCTGGCGATGGTCCATGCCTTCAAACACGGTGATTTCGTCCGCGTCACGCTGCTGCTCGAGCAGCTGGCGCCAGCGGCGCGCCGCAAGTTCGAGATCGCCAGCTTGGCTGTCGGCAGCGCGGCCACCGCCTACCTGGCCTGGTCGGCGCTGCTCTTCACTTTCGAGAGCTGGCAGTTCGGCGACATCGCGCAAGGTCTGTTGCCGGTCGCGCTGTGGATGCCGCAGACCAGCTTCGCGCTGGGCTCGGTCTTGCTGTTTGTCGCGGTGGTCGACGAGGGGGTCGGCGTGCTGCGTGGCGGGCGGCCCGGCTACGTCACCGCGGTCGAACAACGCCACGCCGCGGGCGATTTCTCCGCCGACATCTGAACTGAAAGCCACACTCGATGGACAACATGCTGGTCGTCGGTGGCGTGCTGCTGGTGCTGATTCTGGTGCTGGTGCTGCTGGCCTCGGGCCTGTGGATCGCGATGACGCTGGCCTTTTGCGGCTGGGTCGGCCAGGCTTTTTTCATCGACACCCAGCCGGGCAAAAACCTGTTCTCGGCGTTCTGGGAATCTAAGGCAATGCTGGGCGCGCTGGCGCTCGCCGGCTGGAGCCGCTCACTGACCTGGCCCCGTTTCAAGGACGGGCTGATGGGCGCCACCCGCACCAGTTGCATGATCATGTTCATCCTGGCCGGCGCGGCCTTCCTGACCAAGACGATGGCGTTTACCGGCATCCCGCGCGCGCTGGCCGAATGGGTCACGGCGATGCAGCTGAGCCCGTTCGCGCTGATCGCCGCGATGACCGTGGTCTACCTGGTGCGGGGCACTGCACTGGACGGCATCTCGATGATCGTGCTGACCAGCGCGGTGGTGCTGCCGATGATCCAGAAGGCCGGTTTCGACCTGGTGTGGTTCGGCATCTTCATCGTGCTGCTGGTGGAGATTGCCGAGGTCACGCCCCCGGTGGGCTTTAACCTGTTTGTGCTGCAAAACATGACCGGCAAAGACAGCAACACCATCGCCCGCGCGGCGCTGCCGTTTTTCGCCTGCCTGGTGCTGTGTATCGGCCTGATCACCGTGTTTCCGGCCATCGTCACCTGGCTGCCCGATCGGGTGATGGGCGTCGAGCGGTAGCGGTAGCGGTTGCTGTGGCGGGGGCGGGGGCGGGGGCGGGGGCGGGGGCGGGGGTGGCCCGCCGGGCGGCCGATCGCGGGCCCTCCCAGCGACAGCGAGCAAGCCGCCAAACACCGCGCTGTTCGGGCCATGCCCCGGCCTGATGAGCACCTAGCATGCGCAAGGGCTGCCAGCCTGCCAACCGCGTGGGCTTGGCGCAGCCGCCCTGCCAGGAACCGCCATGTCCGATATGTCCCTGCCGCTGCTGTCGCTGGTGCCGCTGACCCACGCAGGTGGCGAGCTCCCGCATCTGCCCCCGCATCTGCCCCTGTTGGGCTCGTCGCCGGCCGCGGCCGCGCCGTTTTTCTGGCCCGCACCGCTGACGGGCGGCTACGCCACGCCAACTGCGCTGGTCAAGCCCGAGCCCTGCGAGATCGAGGGCCCCAACGGCAAGATCAGCAGCGGGCGCTTGGTGGCCTTCGACACCGAAGCCGCTCTGGTCAGCCTGAACATCCCGCCGGCGCGCGGCGTGCTGACCCTCAAGCTGCACCAGTTTCGCCGGCTCACGCTGACCGACCCGCTGGAACCGCTGGCACCGTTGGGCATCACCGGCAGCACGGCGTTCGACGCCACCACCCCGCTGCCGCAGCCCCGCCTGCTGGCAGCCTGCCGGCTGCGTTTCAAGGACGGCAGCGAAGTCAGCATCGACAGCGTAGGCCAGGTCGACAACAGCTTGGGGGTGTTCACTTTCTCGCCGGTCGATGCCAGTGGCCGCCTGCGCCGCGCCTTTTTTCCTCGGGTGATGCTGGCCGCCATGCCGGCCACGATGCCGGCCGCGAACCCCAGCGAGCAACGGCCCGACTTCGATCTGCCCGACAAGGCCGCCGCCGCCCGGATGCCGCTGGACTTGCTGCTGGACGTGCTGCCGGCATCGCCGTCGGCCGCTCTGCCACCGTCACCACGATCACCACCACCACAAGCGCCGGCCGAACCCACGCATCCCGCGCCCGCGCGCACCCGCAGCGTGGGCGAGCTGCTGTTGACCCAGCAGATCGCCACTCCCGAGCAGCTGATCGCGGCGATCGAGCAGCAGGCCCGCATGCCTTTGGTGCGCATCGGCGAGGCCATGCTGGCGCTGGGCATGATCACCGAACACAAGCTGGCCGAGGCACTGCAACTGCAGTCGCGCGACCGCAGCCTGCCGCTGGGCGAGTTGCTGGTGCGCCGGGGTGATCTCAGCCGCGCCGACCTGCAGACCGCGCTGGCCCGCAAGATGGGCTACCCGATCGTCGATGTCCTCGCCTTCCCGGTCGACCCCGAGGCCTCGCTGCGGCTGCCGCTGGTGGTGGCGCGGCGGCTGCCGGCGCTGCCGCTGCTGCTACTGGGTGGCCGGCTGGTGGTGGCGCTGGAAGACCCGTCAGCGCGCAACGTGATCGACGAGATCGAGTTCTCGGCCGAATGCAAGGTGCTGCCGGTGCTGGCCCATGCCGGCGCGCTGGCCACGGTGATCGACCGCGAATACAGCCGGCTGGGCCACGACCGGATCGAACCCTCGGCCGAGCTGCTGGGCAGCCTGGGCAGCGCGGACACCGAAGGTTCGGACAGCGCCAACAAGCTGCTGGCCAACCTGGAGCAGCAGCACTCGCACGACATCCGCGAGGATGAAACACCGATCGAGCAGAGCGACAACTCGCTGGTGCGGCTGATCAATACCATGATCCTGGAGGCGCGGCGCCAGGGCGTTTCCGACATCCACATCGAATGCCAGCCCGGCAAGGACAAGCTGCGGGTGCGCTTTCGCCGCGACGGCGTGCTGCGGCCCTACATCGAGCTGCCGCACACCTACCGCGCGGCGATGGTGGCCCGGCTGAAGATCATGTGCGACCTCGACATCTCAGAGCGCCGCAAACCGCAGGACGGCAAGATCAACTTCGGCCGCTGGGTGCAGGGCCAGACGCTGGAGCTGCGGGTGGCCACCATCCCCACCGCCAACGGGCTGGAAGACGTGGTGCTGCGGCTGCTGGCCTCGGCCCGCACGCTGCCGCTGGAAGGCATGGGCCTGCAGCCCGACACGCTGGCCAAGCTGAAGTCGGTGATCACCCGGCCCCACGGCATGGTGTTGTGCGTGGGCCCCACCGGCAGCGGCAAGACCACCACGCTGCATGCCGCGCTGGGCCACATCAACACCCCCGAGCGCAAGATCTGGACCGCCGAGGACCCGATAGAGATCACCCAGCCCGGCCTGCGCCAGGTGCAGGTGAACCCGAAGATCGACTGGACCTTCGCCAAGGCCTTGCGCGCCTTCCTGCGGGCCGACCCCGATGTGGTGATGGTCGGCGAGATCCGCGACACCGAAACCGCGCAGATGGCCATCGAGGCCAGCCTGACCGGCCACCTGGTGATGAGCACGCTGCACACCAACAGCGCGCCCGAGACGGTGACCCGGCTGCTCGACATGGGCATGGACCCATTCAGCTTTGCCGACAGCCTGCTGGCGGTGCTGGCGCAGCGGCTGGTGAGGCGCTGGTGCACACGCTGCGTGACGCACCGCCCCGCCAGCGTGGAAGACATGCAGGCGCTGGTCGACGAATACCTTTACGCCTACCCCGACGCCGAGCAGCGGCCCAGCCGCGAGTCGCTGCTCAACGAATGGACCGCACGCTACGGCGCGGACGGTGTGCTGCTGCACCACCATGCGCCGGGCTGCCCGCACTGCGACCGCAGCGGCTTCGCCGGCCGGCTGGGCCTGCACGAGCTGCTGGTGGTCAGCCGCGAGCTGCGCCACCTGATCCAGACCAGCGCCCGCGCCGAGGAACTGCAGCGCGCAGCCATGGCCGAGGGCATGCGCACGCTGCGCCAGGACGGCATCCACAAGGTGCTGGCCGGGCTGACAGCGATCGAGGAAGTGCGGGCGATCAGCAACAGCTGAGGCCGGTCAGCCCGCAGGCTGCGGACCGTCAGGCCCCGTCGGCGGGCCATCGCGGGCAGGCCTCAGCCCGGGCTCAATGACCCAATGGCTCAAGGCCTCAAGGGCTCACGGGCTCCTCTGATCGTGGACAAAGTGCCCGGCAGCCCACAGCGCCAAGGGCCGATTCAGCGGCGCTGGCAAAGCCGACGCCGCAGCCGGTCTGGCCAGGCCCAGCCATGCCAGCGTGTCGTGGTGACTGCCCGCAATCAAGTCTCTCGATCGCTCGGCAAGCAGCCACGCATGGACCTTCGCGTACTGCAGTGGATGGCGCTGCCAGGTCCAGGCCAGGCCGGTGAGATCGGCAAAGGCCTCTTCGCGGCGGGTGGCCTGCATCTCCCGGTAGGCCGGCCACAGCGCAGGGCTGAGTGTCTCGGGGACCGTGGCCACATAGCCCGCCGGCAGCGCCCGCCAGCTGCCATCCAAATGACGGCGGCAGTGGCCGATCTCGTGCGCCGCCATCAGCTCCAGCGCCGGCGCCAGCAGCGCAGGATCGATGCGGTCGAGTGTCGCCTGCGCCTCGTCATTGCCGCGCATCGAGAACACCAGCTTGCAGCGGCCGTTCACAAAGGCCAATGCCAGCGGTGAGGCGCCGGGCGCAGGCTGGGGCTGCACGACGATGTCCAGCGCCAGTTGGTCCTGCCTGGCCGCGGCGATGACCGGCCAGATGCCCCGGAGCCAGCGCTGCTCGGTATCGGTCAGGTCAGCTGCCCGGCTGAGGCCGCAGGACAGCAGGGCCGCGAGGCCCGCGATGACCACTTTGCGCATGAGCGGACTCCTTGATGGAGCGTCTTCGTCAGCGCCAAGCCGCGGCTTGAGTCCAGCACCGAGGCGGCTGCCGCACCCGTTGTTTGTGACACGGATTTGGGCCGCTGCGGTGGCCAATACCAAGTCCGGCAGCACCGACGCTGGCGCCAGCAGGCCTGAAAACCGCCCACGGCACGGCACGCCAGGGCACCGGCGCCTTGGTGACGGCTTGCGCCAGCCCACCTTGCGCGCGGCGAAGATCCGGCCGAGCTCAGTTCAGCCACGCTGCAAGCAACCATCAACCGCTTGCGGTGGCCGGGTGCAACGCTGTTGGCAGCGGGTTGGCCCCAGGCAATGCTGAACAAGTCCTCGCGAGTGTGGGCGCCCTGGTTTGGGATGGGCTGCAAGGCGCAAACCACAGCCATAGCCCAGCTATGGCGAGGATTTGCAACGC
>JAYVDE010000458.1:0-26014 GCA_043749575.1 Burkholderiaceae bacterium
CACGCCGGTAGCCGAGGAAGGTGGTGTCTTTGGAGATGATGGACATGGTGCAGCTTTCTCTTACCAACGCTTGGTCTTGATGTTCTGCACGTGGGCGTGTTCGCCCTTCCTGATGGGCGCCACGACCTTGCCCATGTCGATGCCGTACTTGATGACCGTGTCGCCGGTGGCCATGGCCTTGAGCGCCACCTTGTGGCCGATGGGGATATCTTGCCGGGCCTCGATGCTCATCATCCGGTCTTCATCCATGATCCAGCCGTTGAGCAGCATGCCGGCGGTCACACCCTCGACCACGACCACCGCCACGGTGTCGCGGGCGTCGTGCAGCACGAAGTGATTCATTCAAGCGTCTCCTGTTGGCCCCCGAAACGAGGTCGCCTGAGCGGCATGCTCAGGCCATCGAATTCCACTGTCAATCAGGTCATTCATATGACTTGCATGAATTGAACAGACACTGACAATCTCGGCTCATGCCGAGCGCCGTCACGAGACCCAGCCCCGCCTTCAGCGCCATTGCACCCGAGGCCGGCGGCATGCCGCTGTACCGCACCGCCAAGCGGGCGCTGCTGGGCGCGATCGAAGGCGGGCAGCTGCCACCGGGTGGGGCCTTGCCCAGCGAGACCGAGTTGGCGCAGGCCTTCGGCATCTCGGTGGGCACGCTGCGCCATGCGGTGGACGAGTTGGTGGCCGAGCACATCCTGGTGCGCCGGCAGGGCCGCGGCACCTTCGTCGCCACCCATGGCGCCGACCGCTTCCTGTTCCAGTTTTTCCATGTCGAGCGCAGCGATGGCCTGCGCGAAGTGCCGCAGGTCGAGTTGCTGGGTTTCGAGCGCCTGCGGCTCGACGACGACGCCGCCGCCGCGGCGCTGGGCCTGAAAGCCGGCGACCCGGTGCTGCAGTTCGACAATCGGCTGCTGCTGCAGGGCCGGCCGGTGGTGCACGACCGCATCACGCTGGCGGCGGCGCTGTTCAAGGGCCTGACCGACAAGCGCCTGCGCGAGCGGCCGGGCACGATCTACCAGCTCTACCAGTCGGGCTTCGGCATCACCGTGGTGCGCGCCCAGGAGCGCGCCCGCGCGCTGGCCTGCGACCGCAGCACCGCGCGGGTGCTGGGCCTGGCGCCCGGCACACCGGTGATGCAGGTGCGGCGCACCGCGCTGAGCTTTGGCGACAAACCGGTGGAGTACCGGGTGTCGACCCTGCACACCGCCGTGCATGACTACGTGCACACGCTGCAGCGGCCGACATGACGGCCCAGCCCGCAGCGGCCCGCGCGTTGCCGGCGCGGCACGGCGGCGCGCTGCGATGAGGGCCCGGGCACGGACCATCGCCGCATTGCTGCCCGGCAGCGGCCTGGCCGTGGTGGTGGCCTTGGCCGCCACCTTCGTCGCTCAACTGCACGGCGGTCCGCAGATGCTGTATGCGCTGCTTTTCGGCGTCGCCTTGAACTACCTCAGCCAGGAGTCACGGCCCCAGCCCGGCGTCGAGTTTTGCGCCCGCCAGGTGCTGCGGCTGGGCGTCGGGCTGTTGGGGGCGCGCATCACCGCCTCGCAGATCGCCGGGCTGGGCTGGTTCACTGCCCTCACCGTGGTCGCCGCGGTGCTGACCACCATCGCCTGCGGCCTGCTGCTGGGCCGCTGGCTGGGCCTGAGCCGGGCGCAAGGCGTGCTGTCGGGCGGCGCGGTGGCGATCTGCGGCGCCTCGGCGGCGCTGGCGATCTCGGCCGTGTTGCCGCGCGACAAACACCACGACCGCTTCACGCTGATGGTGGTGATCGCCGTCACCGTGCTGTCCACCGCAGCGATGGTGGTCTACCCGCTGATCGCCCGCGCCTTGAACCTGAGCCCCGAACTGGCCGGCTTGTTCATTGGCGGCACGATCCACGACGTGGCGCAGGTGGTCGGCGCCGGCTACACGCTGGGCCCGGCCACCGGCGACATCGCCACCATCGTCAAACTGTTTCGGGTGGCGATGCTGGCGCTGGTGGTGGTGCTGGTCTCGTTGGTCTTCAAGGCCGAACGTGAGCGCGCGGCCGCGGCCAGCCCGGTGGCCGCCGCCGCCGCACGCCAGCCGCTGGTGCCTTGGTTCCTGTGGCTGTTCGCCGCGATGGTGGCCGTCAATTCGGCCGGCGCGTTGGCCGCGCCGCTGCAGCAAGGCCTCAGCACGCTGTCGCGGGCCTGCCTGGTGGTGGCCATCGCCGCCCTCGGCATGAAGACCAGCTTCATGCAATTGGCCCAGGCAGGCTGGCGCCCGATCATGCTGATTGCCATCGAAACCGCCTGGATGGCGGCCCTGGTGCTGGCCTTGGTGGTTTGGCGCAGTTGAGCGCAGGCTATACTGGAAGGCTAAACGCCGGTGTAGCTCAGTTGGTAGAGCAGCGCATTCGTAATGCGAAGGTCACCAGTTCGATTCCGGTCACCGGCACCATAAAAACAAGAAAAAACAATCAAGGGCTTGGCTACTGCCAGGCCCTTTTTCGTTTGGCCGAGAACAAGCCATGATGACCCGCCCGGCAGCCCACCGTGCCGAGTTTCCGCCCCTCACTTAACCCAAGCCCGCCACGCATGCCTGCACAGAAAACCCTGCCCGACCTGGACCGCCTGGCCATCGGCGACCTGCAACGTCTGCTCCAACAGACCAATGACGCCATCGCCGAGCGGCGGGTCGAGGAACTGAAGGTGCTGGCCGATGGTTATGCCAAAAAATTGGCGATCAACGGCTTCTCGATCAAGGAAGGCATGGCGGCGCTGAAGCCTTACTTGCCGCGCTCCACACCGCGTTCCACACCGTAACACCCAGCCTGAGCGCACTTCGAAAGCAGCCGCCATGTCCGGACACCCCACCCCGCCGCCGCTGGCCGCTGTGATCGACGCCGAGGGCATCGCCACCGTGACGATCCACGGCGCCAAGTCGATGAACATCATCGGCTCGCCCGAGATCCTGGCACTGACCGAGACGCTGACCCGTCTGCAGGACGAACCCGGCCTGCGCGTGCTGGTGCTGCGCGGCCGCGATGACCGGGCCTTCATCGGCGGCGCCGACATCGTCGAGATGGCTGCCCTCACGCCGCTGACGGCCGAGGCCTTCATCACCCGCCTGAAGGACTTGTGCGAGGCCGTGCGCCTGTTTCCGGTGCCGGTTGTCGCGCGCCTGGCGGGCTGGTGCCTGGGCGGCGGGCTCGAGCTGGCGATGGCCTGCGACCTGCGCCTGGCCAGCACCGACGCACAAGTCGGCATGCCCGAGGTGCGGGTCGGCATCCCGTCGGTGATCCACGCCGCATTGCTGCCCCGCCTGGTGGGGCCGGCGGCGGCCACCTGGTTGCTGTTGACCGGCGACACCATCGACGCGGCCACCGCGCTGGCCAACGGCCTGGTCCACCAGGTGCACCCGCTGGCCGACCTGGACGCCGCGCTGCAGCGCACGGCCAGCCAGCTGGCTGGTCTGGGGCCGCAGGTGCTGCGCCAGCAGAAGCGCTTGCTGCGCGACTGGGCGCGGCTGCCGCTGGAAGACGCCATCGCGGCCAGTGTGGCCGAGTTCGGTCAGGCCTTCACCACCGGCGAGCCGCAGCACCACATGCGCCGCTTCCTCGAACGCAAGCGCTGAACCGGCGCGGCCCCGCCTAGAATTCGCGGCCCGCAAGACCTGCGGGAACCTCTTCAATTTCAGGATGGAACAACCATGGCAACAGCGAAAAAGACCACCACCCCGGTGCCAGCCAAGAAGGCGGTAGCTGTCAAGAAGGCGGTCGCCGTCAAGAAGACAGCCCCGGCCAAGAAGACCCCCCCGGTCGCGGCAGTCGCCAAGACGGCTGCGCCGGTCAAGCCCATCAAGACGGTCTTCAACAAGACCAGCTTGCTCGCCCATCTGGCCGAGATGGCAGCGGTGGAGCTGAAGGCCGTGAAGGCGGTCATCGCGTCGCTGGAAGCCACCATCCTGGCCTCGGTGCACAAAAAGGGCCTTGGCGCGTTCACGCTGCCGGGCCTGCTGAAGGTCAACGTCGTCAACGTGCCGGCCAAGAAGAAGCGCACCGGCATCGACCCCTTCACCAAGCAAGAGCGGGTGTTTGCCGCCAAGCCTGCGACGGTCAAGATCAAGACCCGCGCGCTGAAGAAACTCAAGGACGCCGCGCTCTGAACCGCTGAGGTCGGGCCTGGGCCTGGGCCTGGGCCTGGGCCTGGCGCTGGCCGGGCCAACAACTTGGCCCGGCCAGGGCCGCAGCCCGCTACAAGGACCGACCGGATGATCGACAAACGATTTCCCAGCGCGCAGGCCGCACTGGCCGACGTGGCCGACGGCGCCACGGTGCTGGTCAGCGGCTTCGGCACCGCCGGCATTCCCGAGCACCTGATCGAGGCGCTGGTCGCCCATGCGCCACGCGAGCTCACCCTGGTCTGCAACAACGCTGGCTCGGGCGACACCGGCCTGGCCGCGCTGCTGAAGGCCGGCTGCGTGCGCAAGCTGATCTGCTCGTTCCCGCGCCAGGTCGACTCGCATGTGTTCGACGCGCTGTACCGCGCCGGCCGGATCGAGCTGGAGCTGGTGCCGCAAGGCAACCTGGCCGAGCGCATCCGCGCCGCCGGGGCCGGCATCGGCGCCTTCTTCACGCCCACCGGCCATGGCACCGCGCTGGCCGAAGGCAAGGAGACGCGCGAGATCGCCGGCCGCTGGTACGTGCTCGAGCACCCGATCCATGCCGACTTAGCGCTGATCCAGGCCGAGCGTGCCGACCGCTGGGGCAACCTGGTCTACCGCAAGGCCGCGCGCAACTTCGGCCCGGTGATGGCCACCGCCGCCCGCTGCACCGTGGTCGAGGTGGCCGAGATCGTTGAGTTGGGCGCCCTCGACCCCGAAGCCGTGGTCACCCCCGGCGTGTTCGTGCACCGGGTGGTGCGGGTCGACCGGGGTGTCACCCGGCCCGGCGGCTTGACGGTGGCCACACAGAGGGAAGCTGCATGATCCAGCCTTGGACCCGCGACCAGATGGCCGCCCGGGTGGCACGCGACATCGCCGAAGGCATGGTCGTCAACCTCGGCATCGGCCTGCCGACCCGGGTGGCCAACCACCTGCCCAAGCCGGGTGCGGCCGATTTTCGCGAGATCATCTTGCAGAGCGAAAACGGCATCCTCGGCATGGGCCCGGCGCCACCGCCCGGCGAGGAAGACTTCGACCTGATCAACGCCGGCAAGCAGCCCGTCACCTTGCTGCCCGGCGGCTGCTATTTTCACCACGCCGACAGCTTCGCGATGATGCGCGGCGGCCACCTCGACATCTGCGTGCTCGGCGCTTTCCAGGTGTCGGCACGGGGCGATCTGGCCAACTGGCACACCGGCGCGCCGGGCGCCATTCCGGCGGTGGGCGGCGCGATGGACCTGGCGCTCGGCGCCAAGCGCACCTTTGTGATGATGGAACACCTGACCAAGGACGGCCAGCCCAAGCTGGTGGCCGAATGCAGCTACCCATTGACGGCGAGCCGCTGCGTCAGCCGGATCTACACCGATCTGGCGGTGATCGAGCTGGCCGCCGGCCGCGCGGTGGTGGTCGACCTCTGCCCTGGCATCGACCTGACCGGCTTGCAGGCGCGCACCGGCTTCGCCTTGGTGGTCAACGCAGCCTGACCGATCAAGCCGACCGTGGCCGATGCATCGAAGCTGCTGCAGACCTTGTCCGGTCAGTAGCGCGGCGCAAGCCGCTCATCAGGTGGCGCGGCACAAGCCGCTCGTCAGGTGATGACGGCGGATGCTCTCGGCGATCTCGTCGCGGTCGAAGACTTTTTTCCAGTCGTCACGCATCAAGCGCGGCTTGCCGAAGGTGATGGCCTTGTTGCAGGCGTCGGAGAACTGGCCGGGAATCTGCTTGAAGATCACCGCCGACAGAATCGTCATGTGGCCCAGCAAAAAGTCGCGCGCGCAGTCGGCCGGCGCACCGCGCGCGACCACCTCGTCCATCGCTTCACGCATCACGTCGAGCAGCGTGGCGGCCACCGTCTCGGACAAGCCCGGCTCCAGCAGCGCCATCTGCTCCACCGTCACCCGGTACGAGCGCAGGATCGGTGCGTAGATGGTCTTGGCAATGGCCTCGCCCAGGTCGAAGGCCGAATCGGGCCCTTGCATCAGCGCGCTGACCACCGACTGCGGCGCGCTGACACCGCCGAAGTAGTCGGGCGCACCGGCCAGGTGCACCTCGCGGCTGAAGATGCTGGGGTGGCAAGGGTGGGCCACGAAATACACCAGGTCGGGCCGCACCGGCAGGTGGCCGGCAAAGGGTGCGGCGGCGTCCAGCGTCATCAGCATGGTGCCGGCGGCCAGCTGGGGCGAGATCTCGGCGGCCAGGCGGCCGATCAAGGTGTCGGGCACGGCCAGAATCACCACGTCGGCGCCCTTCAGCGCGACGTCGGCGTCAACACAATCGAGCCCGGTGCTGTCCTTCAGCCGCTGGCGGCCCATGGCGCTGGGTTCGACATGGCGCAGCTCGAAGGACGAACCCAGCAGGTTCTTGGCCAGGCGCACACCCATCTTGCCGCCCGCTCCAAACAGCGCAATCGTCGTCATGACATTCCTTGTCGGGCTTCTGGCCCAGCAGCCGCTGTCTCTTGCATCGGCTCAATTGTGTTATGGTATGACGAAAGGTCGCCGTCATTCACCGGGCTTACCCGATCCCGCGAGCTGGCCGATCGCAGCGGCGGGCTGGGTATAGTCGGCGCCGCCCCGCCTCGCCCCGCTACCCTGCGCTGATCCTGAACGGATCGGCACCAAGGACCTTGACGAATGACCGAATTGAATGACGAAGGCCGCGCGCTGCGGCTGCGCTGCAGCTGCCTGGTGATCAACGCCGCCAACGACCTGCGCGTGGTCGAGCAAGACGCTGGTGAACTGGGCCCCGACCAGGTGCTGGTGCAGGTCGGTTTTGGCGGCATCTGCGGCTCCGACCTGCACTATTTCCATCAAGGCGGCTTCGGCACGGTGCGCATCAAGCGGCCGATGATCCTGGGCCACGAGGTCGCCGGCACGGTCACCGCGGTGGCCCCAGGCGTCACCCGGGTCAAGCCCGGCGACCGGGTGGCGGTGAACCCCAGCCGGCCCTGCAGCGCCTGCGTCTACTGCGGGGAAGGCCTGCCCAACCAGTGCCTGAACATGCGTTTCTACGGCAGCGCGATGCCCGACCCGCACATCGAAGGCGCTTTCCGCAACCTGCTGGTCTGCGACGCCGTGCAGTGTGAGCGGGTGGCCGACGGCGTGCCGCTGCAGCAGGCCGCGCTGGCCGAACCTCTTGCGGTGGCGCTGCACGGCGTGCAACGCGCCGGGTCGCTGCTGGGCAAGCGGGTGCTGGTGTCGGGCTGCGGCCCGATCGGCTGTTTGACTATCGCCGCAGCGCTGGTGCATGGTGCGGCCGAGGTCACTGCGGTCGACCTGACCGACGAGACCCTGGTGGTGGCCCGGGCGATGGGCGCGCACCAGGTCATCAATGGCGCCCGCGAGCCCGACTGGGTGCAGCGCTACAGCGCTGACGGCAGCAGCCGCAAAGGCACGTTCGACGTGATGCTGGAATGCAGCGGCAACGGGCTGGCCCTGCGCGCCGGGCTGGATGTGATGCGCCCACGCGGCGTGGTGGTGCAACTGGGCCTGGGCGGCGATGTCAGCCTGCCGCAGAACATGCTGGTCGCCAAAGAGCTGAGCATCTGCGGCTCGTTCCGCTTCCATGCCGAGTTTGCGCTGGCGGTGCGGCTGATCAACGAAGGCCGGGTCCAGCTGGCGCCGATGATCACCGGCAGCTTCCCGCTGAGCCAGGCGCGCGAGGCCTTCGAGTTGGCCAGCGACCGCCGGCGGGCGATGAAAGTGCTGCTTGATTTCGCGCACGACGCCATGGCGGCAGTGGCAGTGCCGGCGGTGGCAGTGACGGCCTGAGCAGCCGCCCGGCGACCTTCGCTCGCGGGGCAGCCGCCAGGCCTCAAGCAGGCGCCAACGGCAGCACGGTGTCGTCTGGCCCGGGCTGGCAGCCCTCGGCGATCGGCGCGCCATCGTGGCGGACGACGATGTGCCGCGCGTTGTGGCAAAACTCGATGCGCCGCGTCGCCGGTGCCCGGCGCTGCACAAAGGCTGCTATCGAGGCCGGCATGCTGACCCGCAGCTGCCAGGCCGCCAGGTCGTCCACCGGGTGGTCATCGGTGTGCAGCCACGGCAGTTGGCCGCCCAACCACAGCAACAGCGGGTTGCCCAGCTCAAACACCGTGGGCGCATAGCCTTGGGCCTGCAGCCACTGCTGGGCGTCGCGCCTGAGCTCGTCGCCTTCGCGCCCGGCGTCGCCCGGTGCCAGCTCACCCCAGGCCACGGCCAGCAACTCGGCCAGCCATTGGTTGCAGTTCTGGTAGCGCAGGCTGAAGGCGTGGGCGTTGGCGCTGTAGCGCTTGCCCAGCAGGCGCAGCGCCTGGCGTTTGTCCTGCACCGCCAGGGCCAGCGGCGCGGCGTCGTCTGGCGGCAGCAGCAACACCGAGACATAGCCGATGTCGGGGTCGGCTCCGCCCAGCAAGAAACCGGCAATGCCCTGGTCGAACAAACGCGGGCGGGCCTGCTCGCAGTCGAAATACAGCTGACGCACCGACCACGGCGCGTTGCCACTGTCACGCAGGCTGATGCCGGCATGCGAGTAGCGCAGGCCAAACCGCTGCAGCGCGAGGCCCGAGCGGGCGACCAGCGCCAGCGTGTCGCCCGAACGCTCGAGTTCGGCCTTGATGACGGCACCCAAGCGCAACAGCCGGTCTTGTTGCACCGCGTCCAGCGGCGTCGGCGGATCGCAGTAGCGCAACACGCCGGCTTGGCTGTTCTGGCAGGCCGCCCAGGGCAAGAGGCCGCCGAGCGCGAACAGGCGCAGGACCTGCGCCCAGCGCCGCAGCCGGGCCGGGGCGCTCAGAGCAGCACGGGGTTGGCGGCCAGCTCGCGGCTCCAGCCGTCGGTCAACAGCAGGAAAAAGGCCTGGTCGGTGTCGGCATGGGCAAACGCGGTGCCGTAGGGGCGCTGGCGCGCGGTCACGGTCTGGCCCGCGGCCAAGCGGCTCTGGTCGGCCGTTTGCTCGGGCAGGTCGAGCAGCAACTCGCCGCCGGGGCCGGCATCGGCCAGCGCCTGCAGCCGCAGGCGAACAGTGCCCGGCCGGTCGGCCATGGCGACCCTCTCGACGATCTTGTACGGACCTTCGGCCACGCGCTTGTTGGTGCTGGAGCTGGTGCTCGAATCCTTGCTCGACTCGCTGGCCGAACTGGCCGCCGACGAGGCCGACGAGCCACCAGCGGCCGACGAGGTGACCAGGCTGCCTGCCCCGGCCGGCAGCGCGGCGGCGCCGACCAGCAGCGCGAGCAGCGGCACCCACTGCCGCGCGAGCAGCGGCACGCGCAAGGAAACGAACGGCGACTTGGCGAATTTCATGACAACTCCGAAAAGTGAGGCGTCGGCCGGCGGCGGGTCCGCAGGCGACAAATCATCATCATTTCACCATGCCCGACCGGGCGGGCCAGCCCGGCTCAAGCCGGTCCAAGACGGCTCAAGCCGGAGCAGGCCGGATCAGGACGCCGCGAACCTGGCCAGCCGCTGGGTGATGATCGTCTGGGCCTCGGCCATGATGCGGTCGATCAACTCCTTGACCGTGGGCACGTCGTTGATCAGCCCAGCGACCATGCCGCACGACCAGGCGCCAGCGTCCATCGTGCCTTCCAGCATGATCTTCGGGTAGACGCCGGCCACCTCGTCGATGATGTCCTCGAAGGTGAGCTTGGCGCCCAGCGCCTTTTCTTTCTCGATCAGCCGGTCGACCGCGGCGTTTTTCAGCACCCGCTCGGTGTTGCGCAGCGAGCGCATCACCAGCCGGGTGTCGAGTTCGCTGGCCGCGACGATGGCGTCCTTGACGTTCTGGTGCACCGGCGCCTCTTGCGTGGCGATGAAGCGTGTGCCCATGTTCATGCCCTCGGCGCCCAGCGCCAGCGCGGCCACCAGGCTGCGGCCGTCGGCCATGCCGCCCGAGGCCACGAACGGGATCTTCAGTTCATCAGCCGCCCGCGGCAGCAAGATGAAGTTGGGGATGTCGTCCTCGCCCGGGTGGCCGCCGCATTCGAAGCCGTCGACGCTGACCGCGTCGCAGCCGATGCTCTGGGCCTTCAGCGAGTGGCGCACGCTGGTGCACTTGTGGATCACCTTGACACCCGCCTCGTGCAACATCGGCAGCCACTTCTGCGGGTTGTTGCCGGCGGTTTCCACCGCCTTGATGCCGCCGTCGAGGATGGCCCGGATGTAGCCCGGGTAGTCGGGGGCGGTGAGCACCGGCAAGAAGGTGAGGTTGACGCCGAAGGGCTTGTCGGTCAGCGCGCGGCACTTGGCGATTTCTTCCGCCAGCAGCGCCGGCGTGCGCTGGGTCAGCCCGGTGATCAGGCCCAGGCCACCGGCGTTGGAGACCGCCGCGGCCAGTTCGGCAAAGCCGACGAAGTGCATGCCGCCCTGGATGATGGGGTGCTGGATGCCGAACAGTTCGGTGATACGGGTCTTCATGGCAAATCTCCTGAAAAGGGTGAGCGGGCAATGGGAAAGGCGCTGGGCGCCAATTTAACCGGCAGCGGGGGCGCGGCCGGGGCACGCAGGCGACAGCGTCTCACGCAGGGGCGTCACGCATTTGGGTCACTCACCGACCCGGCCCTCCTCGACCTGGGTGTCCAAATCGGCCAACATCCCCCGCTGCTGGCGCCAGCCGCCCCAGCGGTAATAGGCCGCGGCGAACAGCGCCGAGCAGACGGTACCGAACGGAAAACTCCACCAGATCGCGGCCTCGCCCAGCAGCGCTTGCAGGCCCAGCGCAAACGGCACGCGCAAGGTCCACATCGTCAGCGCGAAGATCAGCATCGGTGCCAGCATCGCGCCGTTGGCCCGCATGACGGCGAACAAGCCCACCGTGGCCGACAGCGCGATCCAGCCCCACAGCGCGATCAGGTTGATGCGCCAGGCGATGTCCAGCACCTCGCTGCCGGCCGGAATGAACAGCCGCAACGGTGCGTCGCCCAGCGCGTACATCCCCACCGTGGCGGTGCTGGCGATGACAAAGCTGAGACTGCAGCCGCGCAGCGCGATCTTCTCCACCCGGTCCCAGCGGCCGGCACCGATGTTCATCGCGGCCATCGCCGACATCGAAGCGGCCAGCGCGTTGGACGGCAGCTGGACATAGCCCCACAGCTGGGCCGACGCGGCATAGGCCGCGGCAGTGGCCGCGCCGTACTGGTTGACGCTGGACAGCAGCACGAAGTACGAGCCCTGCACCAGGATCGATTCCAGCGCCAGCGGCACGCCGCGCTTGACCAGCAGGCGCAGCAGCACCGGGTCGGGCCGGAAGTGGTGCAAGTCGCCGCGGTGCAGCGCGATCGGCGAGCCTTTGAGGTAGACATAGGCCACCAGCGCCCCCAGCGCCAGCGCGTTGGCGGCCAGCGAGGCCAGCCCCAGGCTGGCGATGCCCAGGCCGGGCCAGCCGAAAGCGCCGGTCAGCAGCAGCGGCGTCAAGACCATCGTGCCGCCTATCCACAGCAGCGTGAAGCGGAACGGCGTGTGGGCGTCGCCGGCACCGCGCAGCATCATCATCATCACCAGGTAGGTGAAGATGCTGGGCATCGCCAGGCAGGTGTAGCGCAGGTGGCTGACGGCAAAATCCCGCGCCGCCGCGGGGGTGCCGATGCCGTCGACGATGGCCGGGCTGAGCAGCCAACCCAGGCTGGCCAGCGCCAGCGACAGCACGACGATGAAGGCCACCGCGCCGCCCACCACCCGCTTGACCGCGCGCTGGTCGCCCGCGCCCAGCGACTGGCCGATGGCCACGCCCGCCGCGGTGCCGATGCCCATCGCCGAGCCCATCACCATGAACATGATGACGTTGGCGGTGGCCACCGCCGTCAGCGCATTGGCCCCCAGCACCTGGCCGACCCAGACGGCACCCCAGGTGCCCGAGATCGAGTGCAGGAAGTTGGTCAGCAGCAGCGGCAGCGCAAAGCGCGCCAGCGTGGCGGTGATCGGCCCCTCGACAAAGCGGCCGGCCCCCGTGGCCCCCGCGGCCGCTGTGGCGTGCCCGGCGCTGGGCGAGGTCACGCCGCTGGCGGCCCGGCGGGTGCTTCGGTGGCTGGCCCGGTGGCTGGCCCGGCGGCTGGTTCGACTTGGTGCAGTTGCGCCAGCGCGGCGATCTTGATCTCGCGCTTCAGGATCTTGCCCGACGGTGTGCGCGGCAGCGGCCGATCGGCCACGCTGATGTAGCGCGGCAGCTCGAAACGCGCCAGGTGCCCGGCCAAAAACTCGCGCAGCGCCGCGACATCCAGCGACGGGCTGCCATAGACCGTGGCGCCCACCTCCTCGCCCAGGCGCGGGTCGGGCACGGCGTAGACAGCAGCCTCCTGCACGTCGGGGTGCATCAGCAGCGCGGCCTCGACCTGGCCGCAGCCGATGTTCTCGCCGCCGCGGATGATCAAGTCCTTGATGCGGTCGACGATGAAAAGGAAGCCTTCATCGTCGATGGTCGCCACGTCGCCGGTGCGGAACCAGCCGTCGATGAAGGACTCGGCATTGGTCTCGGGCCGGTTCCAGTAGCCGGCGAACACCGACGTGCCGCGCACCAGCAGTTCACCGGGCTGGCCGGCCGGCAGCGGCTGGCCCAGTTCGTCAACCACCCGCAGCTGCAGCACCTGCGAGCAACGGCCCGAGCTGGACGGTCGGGCCAGGTAATCCTCGCCGCCCACCCCCGTGCCGATGGCATTGGTCTCGGTCATGCCCCAGCCGATGTTGGGCAGCGCGTTGGCAAAGCTGGACTTGATCTGGCGCACTTGCTCGGGTGCCCGCGCCGCGCCGCCGCCGCCCACCACCAGCAGGCTGCTCAAGTCGAACTGTTTGGCCTGGGCCACGCGCACCAGGTCACCGGTCATCGCCGACGGCGCTACCACCGAGCTCAGCCGCAGCTGGTCGACCAGCGCAGCAGCGGCCTCGGCGTCCCAGCGGTACATCGCCGCGACACGCCGCTGCGGCCGGTAGCTCGACAGGTAAGAAGCGTGCAGCCCCGACACATGGAACAGCGGCACTGCCAGCAGCGTGCCCGGCTGCTGGGCGGGCGGCACCGCCTCGATGCCGGCGATCAGCCCAGCGACGGTGGCGTCCAACTCCCACGACAGCAGTGCCGAGACGATGTTGCGGTGGCTGGACGGCACGCCCTTGGGGTGGCCGGTCGAGCCCGAGGTGTAGAGCATCGTGGCCAGGTCGTCGGACGCGATGTCAGCGGCGGGCATGGCCACCGCGCCGGGCTCGCCCACCACCGCGTCGGTCAAGTCCTTCAGCGAGCGCGCGCCCTCAGGCATTTTCTTGGGCCGCACCGCCAGCACTTGCAGGCCTGGCGTGGCCGGCCCCTTGGCCCAGCGGTCCAGCCGTTCGGCGTCGGCCAGCAAGACCTTGGTGCCGCTGTCGGCCAGCGCGTAGGCCATCTCCTCGGCCGACCAGTGGGCGTTCATCGCCACTGCCACCGCGCCGATCGAGGTGATCGCGGTGAAGGCGAAGATCCACTCGGGGTAGTTGCGCATCGCGATCGCCACCCGGTCGCCGTGGCGAACGCCGCAGCCGTGGACCAGCACCTGGCCGATGCGCGCGGCGCTGTCCCAGGCCTGGGCAAAGGTGTAGCGCTCGTCTTCGTAGCTGAGGAAGGGCAGCAGGCTGGCGGTGGCTTCGAACAGCGCCCGCAGCGAGCGCGGTGCGTTCTTGAAGACCCGCAGCGAGTGGCCGTTGACGACTTCGTCGATCAGCTCGTACGGCTGGCCTGCGGCGGTAGCCGCAGCGATGGCCTGTTCTCTTGTCATCGGGGGCATGGCGCGGGACTTCCGTGGCGGATGTAACGGGGTGGGGGCGGGGTGGCGGTGACGCGCGGGAAATAGGGCGGTCGTGCGGCCGTCGTGCGCAGGCAGTGCTGCGGTCGTGCAAGCGCAGTAACGGCGCCGCGACCTCCGGCAGGCGGCTTATCGCCCCTTGAAGACCGGCTCGCGCTTCTCGACGAAAGCCTGGGTGGCCTCGCGGTGGTCTTCGGTCAGGCCACAGTGCACATGGTGCGTGGCCTCCAGATCGAGGCAGTCGTCGACCTCACCGGCCA
Organism: Burkholderiaceae bacterium; assembly: GCA_043749575.1. Classification (GTDB taxonomy): domain Bacteria; phylum Pseudomonadota; class Gammaproteobacteria; order Burkholderiales; family Burkholderiaceae_C; genus Pseudaquabacterium. The sequence goes on from JAYVDE010000458.1 coordinate 14,131, forward strand.
TCGCACGGTTGAGGTTTTCCTTCATGTAGCGGTAGGCCACGGTCGGCCCGCTGGCCAGGCGTGCGGCGATTTCGGCGGTCTTGGCCGCCAGGTCTTCTGGTGCGCAGACCCAGTTGGTCAGACCCAGGCGCAAAGCCTCGTCGGCAGCGACCCGGTCGGACAGAAAGTACAGCTCACGCGCCTTGGCCGAGCCGACCAGTTGGGTGAGGAAGTAGCTGCCGCCGTAATCGCCCGAATAACCCACCCGCGCGAAGGCGGTGGTCATGATCGCGGTGCTGGCCATCAGCCGCAGGTCGCAGGCCAGCGCAAGCGCCAGGCCGGCGCCGGCGGCCGCACCGGGCAACGCGGCGATGGTCGGTTTGGCCATCTTGAACAGCTTGCCGGCGGTGGCCCGCTGGTTGCTGCGCTGGCGGGCAATCGCCTCGTCTAGCGTCAGCGCCGCCACCGTGGCCGCTTTCGGGTCACCCGCGGCGGCCATGCCCGTGACATCGCCGCCGGCGCAAAAACCCTTGCCGGCGCCGGTGAGCACGATGCACTTCACCGCCGGGTTGAACTCGGCCGCCGCCAACTGGTCTTGCAGCGCCTGGTTCATCGCCCGCGACATCGCGTTGCGGGCCTCGGGGCGGTTCATGGTGAGCGTCAGCACGCCCTGGTCCAGCGCGGCCAGCAGGTCGGGCGTGCCGGTGTCGATCAAGCTTGCAGCCATGGCCAGTCTCCTGCGGTCTAGCGGTAGGTGAAAAAGGCGTTGGCGACGACGACGCGGTCGCCTGCCGGGCTGGCCACGCGGGCTTCAAACACCACCCGGCCCGGGCCGTCGTGCCAGGCCAACAGCCGCAGCGTGTCGCCCGGCATCACCGGCGACGAAAACCGCACCTTCAGCGAGCCGAAGCGCGCCGGGTCGCCACCACACAACGCGCCCAGCAGCATTTGCGCACAGTGACCATAGGTGCACAAACCGTGCAGGATGGGCGCGTCGAAGCCGCCGAACTTGGCCGCCTCGGGGTCGATGTGCAGCGGGTTGTAGTCGCCCGACAGGCGGTAGACCCAGGCCTGGCTGGTCGCGATGGCGGTCGCCACCTCGACATCGGGCGCCCGCTCGGGCACCTCGGTCTTGACCGACTGGCTGATGCCCTGGCCGGCGAAGGGCTCGATGTCGCCCAGCCGCTCGACACCCCGCCGGAACACGCCGGTGACGATGCGCAGACAAGCCCGCCCGGTGGCATCGACCACCTCGCTCTCCATCTCGGAAAACGCCGCGCCCTTGCCACGCGGGTGCACCGCCAGCAAGCGTGAACGCACGCCCACCGTGCCGGCCAGCGGCAGCGGCGCCAGTTGTTCGATGCAGCGCTCGGCGTCGATCGTCAACGGCCCTGGCGACGGCGGCAGTGCCGCCGGATCGAGTTGCAGCCCGGCGCCACCCCAGCGGATGGCGAAGGTGGGAAACACCGCATGCTGCGGGTGACCCTCGTAGACAAAACGCAGGTCGGTGCAACCGATGCCCACCGCGTACAGCAGCACGTCGCGCTGCTCGTAGGTGATGGGCACCGGCGCACTCCAGGCGCCGGGTTGGTCGCCGGCCAGCAAACGCTCAGGATGGTAGGTCGCCATGTCGATCTCAGTTTTCGATGTCTTCGAAGCGGCGCACGCGCCGCACGAATCTGACGCCACTCAGCGCCCGCCGTGGCACCGGCTGGGCAGGGCCACGGGCACCGCCCCCCTTTACGCTGAAAGGGGGGCGGCAAGCTCAGCTTGCTGCGGGGCGGCTCAACTTCTCCAGACCATGGCCGAGGTCACGTCCTCGCCCAGGCCTTCGTACTGGCGCACTTCGTGGCGGCCGACCACCAGGTGGTGCACTTCATCCGGGCCGTCGGCCAGGCGCAGCGTGCGCTGGTGGGTGTACATGTGGGCCAGCGGGGTGTGCTGCGACACGCCCAGCGCGCCGTGCATCTGGATCGCCTGGTCGATGATCTTGCAGACCTTCTCGGGCACCATCGCCTTGACCATGTGGACCCAGATGCGGGCTTCACGATTGCCGAGCACGTCCATCGCCTTGGCGGCCTTCAGCACCATCAGGCGCATCGCCTCGATCTCGATCCGGGCGCGCGAGATGATCTCGACGTTGCCACCCAGCCAGACCAGCTCTTTGCCGAAGGCCTTGCGCGACAGGCCGCGCTTGGTCATCAGGTCGAGTGCCTTCTCGGCCTGGCCGATCGAGCGCATGCAGTGGTGGATGCGACCCGGGCCGAGGCGAACTTGGCTGATCTCGAAACCGCGGCCTTCACCCAGCAAAATGTTGCTCTTGGGCACGCGCACGTTGTCGTAAATGACGTGCATGTGGCCGTGCGGCGCGTCGTCGTCGCCGAAGACATGCTGCGGGCCCACGATCTTCACGCCCGGGGTGTCGGTGGGCACCAGGATCTGCGACTGCTGCTGATGCGAAGGTGCATCCGGGCTGGTGCGCACCATCGTGATCATGATCTTGCAGCGCGGGTCGCCGAGGCCCGAGATGTAGTGCTTCTCGCCGTTGATGACCCACTCGTCGCCGTCGAGCACGGCGGTGGTGGCGACGTTTTTCGCGTCCGACGAAGCGTAGTGCAGCTCGGTCATGGCGTAGGCCGAGCGGATCTCACCGGCCAGCAGCGGCTTGAGCCACTTTTCTTTCTGTTCGGGCGTGCCCACCCGCTCGATCACTTCCATGTTGCCGGTGTCGGGCGCCGAGCAGTTCATGCACTCGCTGGCCATCGGGTAGCGGCCCAGCACGGTGGCGATGTAGGCGTAGTCCAGGTTCTTCAGGCCTTCACCGGTGTGGGCGTCGGGCAAAAAGAAGTTCCACAGGCCTTCTTTCTTGGCCTGGTTCTTGGCTACTTCGAGCAGCTCGAGCTGGCCAGGCACATAGCTCCAGCGGTCGGCGCGGCCTTCACCCAACTTGGCAAACTTCTCGGCCATCGGCGCCACGGTCTCGGCACAGAAGCGCTTGACATGCTCGAGCAGGGCCACGGCCTTGTCAGACATGCGCAGGTCGTTCATCTCGTCCTGCGGGTTCAGGCCGAAGCTGCTGGCGACGGGGGTGTTTTGGGTCATGGGCTAACTCCTCAGGGGTGTAGGACGGACGGGGGTGGGACGGTCGGGGACGAAAAACAAATGGCTGCGTCTAGCGGATCAGCTGTAAGCCTCAAGCGCCTCGTCGATGGCGCGCTCGAGATCGGCCGCGGTGGCCACGTGGCCGGCATGGGTGCAGTGCGGACGGTACTGCAGCATGCAGCTGTCGCCAGTGCCCCAGCGGCCGGGCGGCTCGGGGCACAACCAGACCAGCCGCTTGGCGCGGTTGGCCAGCTCGGTGAACAAATCGAGCCGCGGGTCGCCGCCGTTGGAGCGGCCATCGCCCAGCACCAGCACCGTGGTGCGGCGGTCAATCGCGTGCCAGTGGCGGTCGTGCAGGTCTTGCCAGGCGGCGCCGTAGTCGGTGGCACCGCTGCCTACTTCGCGCACGATCAGTTCCATCGCGTCGTCGAAGGGCAGCCGCTCCAGCGGCGCTGCCACGTCCATCAGCCGGTTCGAAAATGCAAACGTGTGCAGGTCGGTCACCGCGCCCTGCAGCGCGTACAGAAACATCAGCAGGAAGCGCACATGTGGCGCCACCGAAGCCGAGACGTCGCAAACCACCACCAGGCGCGGCTTGTCGCGGCGGCGAGTCTTGAAAAACAGCTTGAACGGCACGCCGTCATGGCCGGCGCTGCTGCGCAGCGTGCGGCGAAAATCCAGCTGACCGTGCAGCTTGATGCGCCGCCGCTGCGAATGTTTGATCGCCAAACGGCGCGCCATGCGGGCCACTGCCACCTTCATGCGGCCGATGTCGGGCGGGCTCATGCGGCCTGTGTGGCCCAACTGGCGGTTCACCGCCACCTCGGTCAGGAAGGCGTCGGTGGCGGGCTTGCCGAACAGCTCGAAACGCTGCTCGACCAAGGCACGGGCATGGCGTTGCAGGGTGTCGCGGGCGGCGTTCAGCGCTTGCGCCTCGGCCAACGCGGCGGCGCCGGGCTCGCCCAGGCGGGCCAGCAAACGCGCTTCGAGCGGCGCGATGCCCATCAGCTCCAGCATGCGGCGCGACAGGTAGGCGGTCTGCGACGAGAAGCGGATGTCGTCGACGCCCACCGCCTGGGCGGCGCGCTGCAGTGCGGCGGTCAGCGCTGCGCCGGGTTCGGCGAAGCCATCATCTTCGTCATCGCCACCGCCCTGCGCGCTGGCGACCAAGGCCAGCAGCGCGTCCAGCTCGGCATCGCCGGTTTGCAGCGGCGCCTGCGCGCCAGCGGCTTCGTCCGCCGGCCCGGTGCCGTCGTCGGACGGGCGCTGTTCGGCGCGCGCCGGTGGCTGGAAATACAGCTCGAAAACCTCGTCGTGCAAGGACTTCTCGGCCTCGGACTTGGCCAGCACCACGCCCAGCGCCGCCTTCAGCGTGGCGCGGTCGGCATAGCCCATCAGCGCCACGGTGCGGGCGGCGTCCAGCGCCTCGGCGGTGGACGCATCGGCGCCCGCCGCCCGCAGCGCCCGCACAAAGCCGGCCAGCGTACGGTCCATCAGCCCGGTCCGCGCGACCCGGCCGCCACCGCAGCCGGTGCCAAGCCGGCCGCCACCGCCGCCCGGGTCATCGCCGGCAGCCGGCCCTGCACTTCGGCGATGTCGGTCTCGCGCTTGAGCAGCACGTTGAGGGTGTCGCGCACCAGCGCTTCGTCCAGCGCCGGGGCGTGCAGCAACAGCAGCGTGCGGGCCCAGTCGACCGATTCGGCCATCGACGGCGGCTTGCGGATGTTCTCAGCCCGCAGCGACTGCACGAAGCTCACCAGCTGGCCGAGCAGCGCGTCGTTGAGGCCTGGCACGCGAGCCCGCAGCACCGCGAGTTCAAGCGTGGGCGTGGGAAAGCCGATGTGCAGGTGCAGGCAACGGCGTTTCAGCGCATCGCCCAGCTCGCGGGTGTTGTTGGAGGTCAGGATGACCAGCGGCGGCACCTGGGCCCGGATGGTGCCGATCTCGGGGATCGTGACCTGGTAGTCGGCCAGCACTTCGAGCAGCAGCGCCTCGAAGGATTCTTCGCTCTTGTCGATCTCGTCGATCAGCAGCACGCTGCCAGCGGCCTGCTCCATGGCCTGCAGCAGCGGCCGCGGCTGCAGAAAATCGCGCGAGAAAAACAGATCCTGGAAGCCGGCCAGCTTGGCGAAGGCGCCGGCCAGGTCGTCGGCATCGTCGACCAGCAGGCCGATCTTCTCTTTCAGGATCTGGGTGTAGAGCAACTGCTTGCCGTACTTCCACTCGTACAGCGCCTTGCTGTCGTCCAGGCCTTCGTAACACTGCAGGCGCAGCAGTGCAAAGCCCAGCGCGCGGGCCGCCGATACCGCCAGTTCAGTTTCGCCGACGCCGGCCGGGCCTTCGATCAACACCGGCTTGCAGGTGGTGGGCCAGGTAGACGGCGGTGGCAATCTGGCGGGTGGCGATGTAGCCGACGCTGGCCAGCGCGGCGGTGATGGCGGCTATCGACGACAGGCCAGCGGGGGTCACGACCGGGGTCTCGACCAGGGGATCGGCTAAGTTCATGGCGGCAGTATGGGCGGGCGGCCGCGACCCGGCAGTCTTGACCGCGACAGCCCGCGACAGGGTTTTCAGCAGTGAGCGCCGACCACCTGGCGCATGCAGCCCCCGCCCGGCTGGTGCATGCTGCTGACCAAGGAGCCCACCATGACCCCCCCACCCACCACTTTGTACGACCTGCGCCAAGGCGCCGCCTGGATCACCCTGAACCGGCCCGAGCAGCGCAACGCGCTGTCGGCGGCGCTGGTCAATGCCTTGTATGACGACCTGGCGCGTGCGCTGGCCGACCCCGCCGCGCGCTGCATCGTCATCACCGGCGCCGGCGTGGGTTTTTGTGCCGGCGCCGACCTGAAAAGCCCGCCCGGCCAGGTCGTTGATGGCCGCTTGGGCGTGACCCTGGCCGACGTGCTGATCCGCATGCAGGACGCACCCAAGCCGGTGATCGTGGCGATCAACGGCGCGGCCTTCGCCGGCGGGCTGGGCTTGGTGGGCGCCGCCGACATCGCCATCACGGTGGCCGACGCAGCGATGAGCTTTTCGGAGGTGCGCATCGGCGTCATCCCGGCGGTGATCTCGGTCACCTGCCTGCCCAAGCTGGGCGTCCACCACGGCATGAAGCTGTTCCTGACCGGTGAGCGTTTCAGCGGCACGCGGGCGGTCGAGATGGGCCTGGTGCACCGCGCCGTGCCCGCCGCTGGGCTGCAAGCCGCCGTGCAGCAGGAGATCGACATGCTGTGCCTGGCCGGGCCGCTGGCACTGGCCGAATGCAAGCGCCTGGTGCGGCGCGTGCCTGGCCTGCCACGCGACGAGGCTTTCAAAGAGACCGCCGAGTGGAGCGCCCGCACCTTCCGCAGCGCCGAGGCCGCCGAGGGCATGGCCGCTTTCCGCGAGAAGCGGCCAGCCGCCTGGGTGGCCATCACGCCGGCTGGCGACCCGGTATGAATGCGCAGCGCCGCCCCCACAACGAACACCACCCTGCGCCGCACGGAGACCTCAAGGCATGACTGAACTCGACGACTTTCGCGCCGAGGTGGCGGCCTGGCTGGCAGCCAACCGGCCGCCAGCACCCGACTTTCTGTTGCCTGAATCCTTCATGGAGGTGGGCACGGACGCGCAGTTTCACTACCTGCGCGATTGGCAGAAGAAGGTCTACCAGGCGGGTTACCTGGGCATGACCTGGCCCCAGGCCTACGGCGGCGGCGGCAAGCCGCAGGCCTTTCAGGACATTGCCAACGCCGAGATGGCGCGGCTGAAAGTGCCGTTTTTTCCCAACACCATCGGCCTGTTCTGGGCCGGCCCGCTGATTCTGGCGATCGGCACCGAGGCGCAGAAACGCCGCTTCATTCCCGGCATCCTGAGCGGCGACGACATCTGGTGCCAGGGTTTCAGCGAGCCCGACCAGGGCAGCGACCTGGCCAGCACCCAGACCAAAGCCAGTCGGGTGAGCGACGACGCCGGCGACCACTACATGATCAACGGGTCGAAGATCTGGACCAGCCTCGGCAGCCACGCCAAGTACATGATTCTGTTGGCGCGCAGCGACCCGAATTCATCGCGCAGCGACCCGCAGAGCGGCGACCTTGGGGGCGCACGATCCAGTCGGTATGCCGGGCTGTCGTACTTCCTGATCCCGATGCAGGTGCCCGGCATCCGCACCACGCCGATCCGCAAGCTGACCGGCGAGTACGGTTTTACCCAGACCTTCTTCGATGACGCCCGGGTGCCGGCCGATTGCCTGATGGGCAAGGAGGGCGAAGGCTGGGCCATCGCGATGAAGACGCTGAGCTTCGAGCGCGGCGCCAGCGGCGGCCAGGCCGGCGGCCTGACCCGCATGGCGCTGGGCATTGCCGACGTGGTCGAGCTGGCGCGCCGCAGCCGCCGCAATGGCCGGCCGGCGATCGAAGACCCGTTCATCCGCGACCAGCTGGTGCGGTTCCAGATCGAGGCCCAGGGCGACCGGCTGTGCCAGGAACGTGGCCGCTGGCCCGCGCTGTGCAGCGAGCGGCCCGACGCGATTGGGCTGTCGAACAAGCTGCGTTTTTCCGAGCACAACCGCCGGCTCTACCAGTTTGCGCTGACGCTGCAGGGCGCCAACGGCGCGCGCTGGGTTGGCGACGCGCACGCCATCGACGGCGGCCTGTGGCCGCGCAGCTACCTCAACGCTTTCGCCTCGACCATCGGCGGCGGCCCCAGCCAGATCCAGGCCAACATCGTCGGCGAGCGGGTGCTCGGCCTGCCCAAGGACTGAGAGTGAAAGACACCTCGATGCGTGACTCCAACCTCACCCCGTTCGCCCCGCTGTCCAACCGCATCAGCTTCAGCGACGAACAAGCGATGCTGCTAGCCAGCGCGGTCGCCTTCTGCCGCGCGCGTTCACCCTCGCTTGCGGTGCGCGGCCTGCTGAGCAGCGAGGCCGGCTTCGACCGCAGCCTGTGGACCGAGATCACCCAGCTCGGCTGGAACGGCATCGCCATCCCCGAGCGTTTTGGCGGCAGTGGGCTGACGCTGGGCCACACCGCGCTGATCGCCGAGCCGATGGGCCGCCACCTGCTGGCCCTGCCCTTCCTCAGCACACAGTTGGCCATCCAGGGCCTGCTGGCCGGTGGCAGCGAGGCCCAGCAAACCAGCTGGCTGCCGCGGCTGGCCGACGGCGGCATCGCCAGCGTCGCGCTGTTCGAGGACGAGGGTGATTGGGACCTGAGCCGGCCGCAGGCCCATGCCACGGTCACCGGCACCTGCGTCGCGCTGCATGGCGCCAAGACGCTGGTCACCGACGGCGCGGCCGCTGACCTGCTGTTGGTGTCGGTGATGCTGGACGGCGCCCCGGCGCTGGCCGTGCTGGCCACTGCCGGTCTGGCCGCTGGCGTGCTGCAGCGCGAAACGGTCATCGACGAAACCCGGCGCAGCTACCGATTGACGCTGGCCGGCCTCACGCTGCCCTTGGAAGCGCTGATCACCGGCGACGCGGCGCGGGCTGCGCTGGCCGCCATTCAGCGGGCGGGCTGGCTGCTGGCCGCGGCGGAAGCCGCGGGCGGCATTGCCGGCGTGCTCGACGTGGTGGTCGACTATCTCAACACCCGCACCACCTTCGGCCGCAAGATCGGCAGCTACCAGGGCTTGAAGCACCCGGCCGCCGACATGCTGGTCGGCCTGGAGCGGACACGCTCACACGTGGCCCACGCCGCCACGCTGCTGGTGGATGCCGCCGGCGCGGGGCCGGACGCGGACTCAACGGCAGGCACCGCTGGCGCGGGCCCGGCCGACGCCGTCGAGATCGCGCTGCGCATGGCCAAGGCCGAGGCCGGCGACAGTTTCATCTTCGCCGGCGACCGAGCGGTGCAGTTCCATGGCGGCTTCGGCTTCACCTACGACTGCGACGCCCAGCTTTACCTGCGCCGCGCGTTGTGGCTGCAGCCCTGGTTTGGCGACGCGGCGCACCAGCGCCAGCAACTCGCCGACGCGCTGTGGCCACTGGCCGCGGCGGCCTGAGCGCCGGCCGGCCTGCCCAACTGCCAACCGAACTGCCAGCCCGGATCGCGCCGGGCAACACACCCTGAGGCGGCATGGCGGCAGCCTCGTTGGCGCAGGATGGAACTGCAGCGCTGCGCGGCGGCGCCCGGCAAAATCAGCGACCCATGCCACCCGCCCCGCCCGCCACACCCGCCGCCCCAACCGCCCCGCCCACCGCCCCGCCCGCCACGCCCGGTAAGGCCGCAAGCTCGCACCAGCAACTGGCGCTGTTTGCCGGCTTGGCGGTGGTGGCGGTGTGGGGCGCCAACTTCGCCGTGCAGAAGGCCTTGTTTGACTTGCTGACACCGGCCGCCTTCCTGTGCGCGCGCTACCTGCTGATGCCGATCTGCGCGGCAGCGCTGCTGCTGCACGCCAATGGCGGGCGCTGGCTGCGCTTGCCGCGCCGCGACGCGCTGCAACTGGCCGGGCTGGGCCTGCTGGCGCACACGCTGCACGTCAGCATGGTCACTTTCGGCATCCACTGGTCGACGGCGTTTTCCAGCGCGTTGATCATGGCCTGCAGCCCGGTGTTCACGCTGCTGATGCTGCATGCCGCCGGCATCGAGGCGCTGACCCGCGGCCAGATCGCCGGCGTGGCGCTGGCCTGCTCGGGCGTGCTGGTGTTCCTGTCCGACAAGCTGGTGGGCAACCAGTGGGCGGCCACCGGCGGTGATTTGATGATGTTGTTCTCGGCCTCGTTGTTCAGCTACTACACGGTGATGAGCAAGCCGTTGATCCAGCGCCATGGCGGCGTGGCGGTGATGGCCTACGCCACGCTGGCCGGCAGCCCGCTGATCGTGTTGTTCGGCCTGCCGGCGGCACTGGTCGCGCCCTGGGGCCAGATGAGCGCACTGCAATGGGGCTTGCTGCTGTGGGCGTCGCTGGTGTCGGCCTTGGCCGGCTGGCTGGTCTGGGGCTGGGTCAATACCCAGCGTGGCGTGGCCCGAACCGCGCCGATGCAGTACCTGATGCCGCTGGTGGCCGGCGCCGTGGCGTGGTGGGCCACCGGCGAGCGCTTCACGCTGCTGAAGATCGGCGGCGCGGCGCTGACGCTGGCCGGTGTGGCGCTGGCGCAATACGCCGTGCGCGACGGGCGAACCCAGGCGCCCGAGGCACCCGCGCAGGTCGACTGACGCGCCCGGCGTCGGTTCGCTCGCTCAGCTGCTGCGAACGGTGGCGCCGCGCAAAATTCCGCCGCGCGCCGATTCGTCACTTTCGACGATTGCCTCGGCCCGCCAGCTTGCGCCACCATGGCGAACGTGCCTGCGTCCACGCCGGTATCGGCGCCCGCGTCCACACCTCCATCGGCGCGCAGCGCTGCCACCCGAGGCTCTCAATGACCGGCTCCACCCGCTACCCGCATGTCTTTCGCCCGCTGAACCTGGGCTTCACGACGCTGAAGAACCGCATCCTGATGGGCTCGATGCACACCGGGCTCGAAGAGGTCGAGCAGGGCTTCGAGCGCATGGCCGCCTACTACGCCGAGCGGGCCCACGGCGGCGTCGGCATGATCATCACCGGCGGCATCTACCCGAATCGCGAGGCCGGCCGGGGCAGCAAGCTGTCGACCCCCGCCGAGGCCGAGCAGCACCGCCTGATCACCAGCGCCGTGCACGCCGCCGACCCGGAGGTGAAGATCTGCATGCAGATCCTGCACACCGGCCCGCTGGCCCGCACGCCCGACTGCGTGGCGGCCTCGGCCGTCAAGTCACGCATCGGCAGCCACACGCCGCAGGCGCTGACCGAAGAAGGCATTGAAAAGCAGCTGGTCGACTTCGCCCAATGCGCCCGCATGGCGCGCCTGGCCGGCTACGACGGAGTCGAGATCATCGGCTCGGCCGGTTACCTGATCAGCACCTTCCTGGTGCAGAAGACCAACCTGCGCAGCGACCAGTGGGGCGGGCCGTGGCCCAACCGCATGCGCATCGCAGTGGCAGCGGTGCGCCGGGTGCGCGAGGCGGTGGGGCCCGATTTCATCGTGATTTTCCGCATCTCGGCGATGGACATGCTCGACGGCGGCCTGGCCTGGGACGAGATCGTCTCGCTGGCCCAGGCGGTGGAAGCCGCCGGCGCCAACATCATCAGCACGCACTTTTGCTGGCACGAGGCGCCGGTGCCGACCATCGCCACCATGGTGCCGCGCGCCGCTTTCGCCAGCGTCACCGGCCGGCTGCGCAAGGTGGTCGGGGTGCCGGTGATCACCAGCAACCGCATCAACATGCCGCAGGTGGCCGAAGACGTGCTGGCCCGCGGCGATGCCGACCTGGTGTCGATGGCCCGGCCGATGCTGGCCGACCCCGAGCTGGTGAACAAGGCGCGCGAGGGCCGCGAGGACGAGATCAACACCTGCATCGGCTGCAACCAGGCCTGCCTGGACCACACCTTCGGCGGCAACCAGCAGGTCAGCTGCCTAGTCAACCCGCGGGCCTGCAACGAGACCCTGCTGAACTACCGGCCCGCGCCCAGCGCAAAGCGCATCGCGGTGGTCGGCGCCGGCCCGGCCGGGCTGGCCTTCGCCACGGTGGCGGCCCAACGCGGCCACCAGGTCACGCTGATCGATGCCGGGGCCGAGATCGGCGGCCAGTTCAACCTGGCAAAACGGATTCCGGGCAAGGAAGAGTTCTACGAAACCCTGCGCTACTACCGCCGCATGATCGACAAGCTGGGCGTCACGCTGCGGCTGAACAGCCGCGCCGATGCCGCCGCGCTGCAGGCCGAGGGCTTTGATGAGGTGGTGGTGGCCACCGGCATCCAGCCGCGCCAGCCGGCGCTGCCCGGCATAGCCCACCCCAAG
>JAYVDE010000459.1:0-4228 GCA_043749575.1 Burkholderiaceae bacterium
TTGGCGAAAGTACGGGGTGATGCGGGCGAAGCGCTGCAGCAGGGTGGGCATGGGGCGCCGCGGTGCGGGGAGCAGGGCGCCGGCGTGGCGGGATTATCCAGCCCGCTGTTGCCGCGCTGCGACCTGCGGTGGCCCGCGGTGGCCCGGTGTGGCGGCGGGCCGACAGCGCTGCCGGGCGGGTGGCCCGCCGCGGCCGGAATCCGTGATGGGGTGCTGGCCGAGGCGATTCGTTGCGGCAAGTCACTTGCCGACAATACTGTATGAACGTACAGTTATCGTGTGAACCTGTCACTGCCCCTCTTTGACCTCGTCACGCCCGATGAGCGCGCGCCGCTGCCGCTGCTGCCGCTGCCGCTGCTGCCGCTGCCACCGCTGCCACCGCTGCCACCGCTGCCACCGCTGCCACCGCTGCCGCTGCTGCCGCTGCCACCGCTGCCACCGCTGCCGCTGCCGCTGCCGTCACGGGCCGACGCCGGGATCGGTGTGGCGCTGCCGCCCGGGCTGGCGGCAGGTGCTACGGGGGTTGCGGATGTTGCGGTGGATGTCGCGAAGGTCGCGGATGTTGGTGATGTTGGTGATGTTGGTGAGGGTGTTGGCTGGGCTGCGGGTGCGGCGCCAGCGTCCCGCCTGCCCGTCGGCGCTGCCGAGCCGCCCGCCGCCGCGCCCTGGGTGCCGGTCTTCGACCTGGCCTTGTACCCCGCCGTCTGGCGCGCCAGCCAGGTTGGCGGCGTGGCGCGGCCCGTCACCAGCAGCGGCTTCGCCGCGCTGGACGCCCAGTTGCCCGGCGGCGGCTGGCCGCATGGCGTGTTGACCGAACTGCTGCTGCCCGAGCCCGGCGTGGGCGAACTGCGCCTGTTGGCGCCGGCGTTGGCCGCCGTGGCGGCGGCACGTGCGGCCGGGGCCGCGCCGGCCGACGGCCGCTGCGTGATGCTGTTCGACCCGCCGGCGCTGCTCAATGCCTGGGCGCTGGTGCAGTGCGGCCTGGCCAGCCGGCACTGGCTGGTGGTGCAGGGGCGGGTGGTGCAGGGGCGAACAGGGCCGGGCCGAGCCGGGCCGGCCGGCGCCATCGCCCCCGGTGCGCCGCGCGGCGCCAACCGGCTGGCGCCGCTGCTGCCCAGCGCCGACCTGCTGTGGGCGCTGGAGCAATCGCTGAAGAGCGGCCATGTCGGCGCGGTGCTGGCCTGGCTGCCGCTGAACCTGCGCGCCGATGCGCTGCGCCGCCTGCAGCTGGCCGCGCAATCACACGAGGGCCCGGTCTTCCTCTTCCGCGACGCCCTGGCCCGCAGCCAGCCCAGCCCGGCGCCGCTGCGTCTGCTGCTGCAGCCCGCCGGCATCGATCAACTGTCGGTGCGCCTGCTCAAGCGCCGCGGCCCGGCGCTGGCCCAGCCGCTGCGGCTGGCCCTGCCGCCGGTGTTGGCGCCGCACCAGCAAGCCCAGGCCGAAGCGCGGCAGCGGGCCCTGTTGCCCGCCTCGGTGAGCTTGCCCGCCCGCACCCCACCTGACCACCTGACCGCCCGACCGCCCGACCGCCGGACCACCGGACCACCTGATCGCCGACCCACCCGACCCACCTGAGCATGTTGTGGCTGGCCCTGCATTTGCCTGCGTTGTCGCTCGAATCCTGGGCGGCCACGCGCGGGCCCGACCAGGCCGGCCGGCCGCTGGCGCTGCTGCACGAGCACCAGGTGTTGCATGTCGATGCGCTGGCGCGGGCCCGCGGTGTGCGCACTGGCCTGAAACGCGCCACCGCGCTGGCGCTGGCGCCCGACCTGCAGCTGGGCCTGGCCGATGCCCGGCGCGATGCGCAGGCGCTGCGGGCGGTGGTCGACGTGGCGCTGGGCTTCAGCCCGTCGGTGACCTGGCTGCCGCCCGGTGCGCTGGCGGCCAGCTCGGCGCTGGTGGGGGTGCGGCTGGAGGTGCAATCCTGCCTGCGCTACTTCGGTGGCCTGCCGGCCTTGCTGGCCCGGCTGCGCGACGCGCTGGCGCCACTGGGCCACCGAGTGCAGATCGCCAGCGCACCCACCGCGCTGGGCGCCGCGCTGCTGGCCGGCTGGCGCGATGATTTGGCGCTGGGCCCGCACAGCAGCGGGCCCGACGCACGGGCTGCGCTGCAAACCCTGCTCGACGGCGTCCCGCTGCCGTTGCTGGCGGCCGGTGGCGCCCATGCCGCCGCGTTGCAGGGCATGGGCCTGCACACCCTGGCCGATCTGCGCCGGCTGCCGCGCGACGGCCTGGCGCGGCGCTTCGGCCCCGCGTTGCTGGCCGACATCGACCAGGCCCGCGGCCATGCACCCGAAGCCCATGCCTGGCTCACGCTGCCACCCAGCTTTGCCAGCCGGCTTGAATTGATGTGCCGCGCCGACACCAGCGCCCAGCTGCTGGTCGGCGCCCGGGTGTTGCTGGCGCGGCTGGTCGCCTGGGCCGGGGCGCGGCAGGCGCGCATCGCCCGCTTCACGCTGGTGATGCACCACGAACCGCGCCGCCATCCTGGCCGCCTGGAGGAGCCACCGCCCGACCGTACGCCGCTGCTGATCGCCCCGGCCGAGCCGGCGGCCGATGCCGAGCACCTCTACGGCCTGCTGGTCGAGCGCCTGGGCCGTCTGCCGCTGGCCGCGCCGGCGCTCGAGCTCAGCCTGCAGTGTGATCACCTGGTGGCCGGCACACCGCCCAATGGCGAGCTGTTCGCCAGCCCCGCCAGCCAACGTGAAGGCCTGGTCCGGCTGGTCGAGCGGCTGCAGGCACGGCTGGGCGCTGATCGGGTGCAGCGCCTGGTGCCGGTGGCCGATCACCGCCCCGAATGCGGCACCCGCTGGCAGACCGTCGACCCGGCCCGGCTGGGCAGGCTGGTCACCGGGGCCACCGCCGGGTCCGCCGCCGGGGCCACCGCCAGTGAGCCTGCGGCTGCCGCCGAGCAGGCTCGCGCCCTGGCCACGCAGCCGCTGTGGCTGCTGGCGCAGCCGCGGCCGCTGGCCGAGCAGGGGCTGCAGCCATTGCTTGATGACCAGCCGCTGCAACTGCTGGCCGGGCCCGATCGGCTGGAAACCGGCTGGTGGGACGCCAGCGGCCCCGCGGTGCGCGACTACTTCATCGCCCAGGCCGCCAGCGGCGCGCTGGTCTGGGTGTACCGCCACCGGCTGCCGGTGGCCGCCGCTGGCAGCGGCTGGTTCCTGCAGGGCTTGTTCGCCTGAAGATCAGGTCGCGCACAATCGTCGCGGCACCGTGGCTGAAGCGGCCCCTGGAGGTCCGCCCCCCCTGATCCCCTGAATCCGCCCGACATCACCTGAAGGAGTTTCGATGGCTGTTTTTGTTGTGGCGCATGGCGCCTGGACCGGGGGCTGGTTCTGGACCAAGCTGCGCCCGCTGCTGCAGGCCCAGGGCCACGCGGTGTTCACTCCCACCTGCACCGGCGTGGGCGAGCGGGCGCACCTGGCGCACCCCGGCATCGACCTGGACCACCACATCAACGATCTGCTGCAAGTGCTGCAGTTCGAAGACCTGACCGAGGTGGTGCTGGTCGGCCACAGCTACGGCGGCATGGTGGCCACTGGCGTGGCCGACCGGGCGCCCGAGCGCATCGCCCAGCTCATCTACATCGACGCCTTCGTGCCGCGCCACGGCGATTCAGCCTTGTCGCTGGTGCCCACCGAGCAGCGCCAGCGCATGCTCGACGCGACCGCCGCCAGCCTGGCCACCGGCGACGGCTGGCGCCTGCCGCCCAACCCGATGCCACCCGACACCGCCGCCGCCGATGTCGCCTGGGCCGTGCCCCGGCGCCTGCCGCAGCCGATCAAGACCTTCAGCCAGCCGATCGTGCTGACCGGCGCGGTCGACCGGCTGCCGCGCAGTTACATCTATTGCAGCCGGCCCGGCCCCGGCGACGCCTTCCGGCCATTTTTCGAGCGGGCGCAGCGCGCGCCCGGCTGGCGCCATGCCGAACTCGACGCCAGCCACAACCCGCAGGTGACGATGCCTGAGACGCTGGCCCACCTGCTGGTCGAGCTGGCCGCCCACCCGCCCGCCGTGGCCCCGCTGTTGCCAAGCCCACCGCTGGGCTGACGGCGGGCCGCGGCGCCCCGGCCCGTGCCCAGGTGCTTTCCCTCGGCACGGCGGCTGCTCAGCCCTGGCAGCATCTAGTAGTTCGTTTCACCAAAGGCATTACGAAATGAAATCGATGGATTTTTTCGCCAGGCTAGGCGTAGACCCGCAGTCGCACTGCCAGTGCGGCAAG
>JAYVDE010000460.1:0-4205 GCA_043749575.1 Burkholderiaceae bacterium
GTGCCGCCAGGGGCCTGGGATGCTCTCAAGCGTCGCAGCCGATTCCAAAGACCGTACCAAGCGCAGTCAGCTGCCCTGCCGAGGCGGTCATGGGCGAGAGAAAGGGCGTTTGAATTTCCTATCCTCAGCAGCCGTGCCCAACTCAGCCGCACCGGGCGGTGGTGCGCACAGCTCGCCTCGCACTCCCGGGCAGCGACAGCAACCAGACCAGCGGCGCCAGCACCTGGGCCAGCAGCGCGACCGGCCAGCTCAGCACAAAGAGCAGGCACCAGCCGATGACGAACAGCAGCACTTTCATGGCACGCTCAAGCGCGGGTGGACGCGCTGTGCGCCCACTGCGCCGGTGCTTCGTCGCGCTGAGAGAGTTGCTCGATACCACCCAGGATCGCCAGCGTGAAGGTGGCGGCCAGGCAGAGGCCAAAGATGCGGTGGGTCAGGCGGCGTTGCATGGCGGGCTCCATCAGGACAGTGCGTGCAGTCAGGGATTCGATGCGCTGACTATCGTCCCCGCGCGGGTCCCCGCGCGGCCACCACGCCAGGCCCTTGCGACGGATGTCGTCGCTGGCGGCGCGTGCAGGGGGTTTCGTGGCGCCGGCTTCGGGTGCATAGTCCGCAGGCTGCGACTGCCCGCATACCCGGAGCCCGCCATGAAGACATCACCACGGATCCCCCTGTGCCTGCTGCTGGGCTGCGCGGCCTGGCTGCCTGTGCAGGCAGCGCCTTCACTTGAGAGTTATGCCCTCACGGCAGCCGGCACTTCGCTGCTGGGCGCGGCGGGTTACCCGTTCTCCTGCGCCACTTTCGGGCCTGACCCGCGGACGGCCTGGTTCCAGAGCGTCTTCCAGGTCGGCCTGCCGACCGACGGCCCGGTCTGCGGCGTCGCCAGCGACTCGCGCGGCCTCGTCGCCGCAAGCGGGCCGGTCCAGGTAGCTGCCACGCTGGCGGTCGGCTGGAGCTCGGGCAGCGACCCGCGTGCCTTTGTCGGCTCGGCTCGCGGCCGTGCGGGCTACGGGGACCTGGGCGCCAGCGCCGCCGGCAGCTACAGCGGCAGCAGCGATTCATTCACCGTCACCGGCTCCCAGGCTTTCGGCTTGCAGACCGAGTCAATGACCTTCGGCGGCGCCAGCGGCGCGGGCCTGTTCCGGCCTACCTTCACGGTCGACGGCTCGCTGTTCAACCTCGGTCGCACCGACAGCCAGCTGGCCTTCTTCTACTCGGTGGGCAACGGGCCGCACTACCTGGCCTTTCGCATCCAGAATTCGCGCGGCAGCGTCAGCTACTACACGCCCGGCGGCTACGTGTCCTCGCTGCCAGGAATGACCCTCACCGGCGATTTGGCGACCGGCCTGACGGTCAGCGGCAGCACGACGTTTTCGATCGACGTGCCGATCCAGTTTGGCACCGCGTTCGATGTCACCTACGGCCTGTGGGCGGCCACGCTGCCGGCATCGAGCGTGGGCCTGCTGACGGCGAGCGCAGGCGATGTCGCTTTCCTCACCAGCGCGCGCATGACCGGCATCCAGGTCTTCGACAACGCCGGACAAGCACTGTCCGCGTTCACCGTCAGCTCAGGCTCGGGCACCCCGTACGGCGCGGCGGGTGTGCTGCCGGCGGTGCCGGAGCCGGGCAGCGGGTTGCTGATGGGCCTGGGCCTGGCGGGCCTGTGGGCATGGGCTGCGCGGCGGCAGGGCGCCGCGGCGGCATGAAGCCCACGCCGGAGGAGCCCTATCACGCCGGTGCCCGCCACTGGCAGGATCGCTTCGACAGCCGCCGCCTGGCCGACCGCCTGAGCGAGAAGCTGTCGCGCCGCGAGTTGACGGCCGAGGACCGCGCCTTCATCGCGCGCCAGCCGCTGTTCTTCCTCGCCACCGCCGACGCGCAGGGCCAGCCCGACGTGTCGTACAAGGGCGGCGCGCCAGGCTTCGTGCACTCGGTTGATGCGCGCACGCTCGCTTTCCCCAGCTACGACGGCAACGGCATGTTCCGCAGCCTGGGCAACCTGCTCGTCAACGAGCGCGTGGGCCTGCTGTTCATCGACTTCGAGTCGCCGCAGCGGCTGCGGGTGCTCGGCCGCGCCAGCGCGGCGGCAGACGACGCCATGCTGCCGGCCTGGCCGGGCGCGCAGGCGGTGGTGCGTGTCCAGGTCGAGCTCATCTTTCCCAACTGCCCGCGCTACATCCACCGCATGCAGCGGCTGGAAACCTCGCCCTACGTGCCGTGTGAAGGCCTGGCCACGCCCGTGCCGGCATGGAAGAGCTTCCCGGCCTTCAGCGAGGTGCTGCCGCGCAAGGGGGGAGGCTGAGGCTCTCGATGGTGGCGGGCTGCCGCGGTCGCGCGCAATGCCGGGCGCCCCCAGCCCGGAGAATCGTTGATGACCAACCCCTTCGGCCTCATCGGCCTGGCCGTGATGGGCCAGAACCTGGTGCTCAATGTCGAGAGCCGCGGCTTTGGCGTGAGCGTGTTCAACCGCAGTGCGGCCGTGACCGAGGCCTTTGTCTCTGCGCACCCGGGCAAGCGGCTGTTTGGCGCCGCCACGTTGGCCGAATTCGTGGCCAGCCTGGCGCGCCCGCGCAAGGTGATGCTGATGGTCAAGGCCGGCGCGGCGGTGGACGCGGTGATCGAACAACTGCTGCCGCTGCTGGAGCCGGGCGACATCGTCATCGACGGCGGCAACCGTGCTGGCCGCGCGCCAGGGCACTGCGGCGCTGGCCGGCTGGGCGGTGCTGCTGCCGTTTGCGCTGCTGCTGGCTCAGATGTCGACCGATGCCAGACCGAGCTGGATCTGTTCGGAGATGAACAGGTCTTCGGCGCTGAACACGCCGCCGTCGACCATCTCGAACGACTGCTCTGGGCGGTGTTCGTTCTGTCGCTGCCGGCGCTGGCTGCCGCGCTGTGGGCGGTGCGCGGGCTGGCTCCGACGCGGCCGTGGGCGACGGGCTTGGCGGCCGGGTTGCTGGCCGACGCCGCAGGCGCCGCCGGCTATGCGCTGGCCTGTGTCGAACCATCGACGCTGTTCATTGCGATCTCGTACACGCTCGGTATCGGGTTGTGCGGTGCCCTCGGGGCCGCGCTCGGCCCGCGTGTATTGCGCTGGTAGCGGCGGAGAAGGCACTGATCGGCAGGCGATTCGGAACGGTATCCACTGGCTTGACTTCGCACCTGACCGTGCCGACAACGCTGGCATGACCCCGCTTCGCGCCCCAGTCGTGACCGAAAGCGACTGGCGCACGAAGGGCACTGATCGACCCGTGGCGGCCCAGCTGGGCGCCTCAGCGGCTGACGCTCGGGGCTTGCTCGCGCAGGAACCTGTGCACCATTTCCCGGACTATCAACACCGGCCCGGCTACGTCCGCTGCCCGGCAGAGCCATCGGGATCCTGACCGGCCAGATCCGACCCCTATGCACATGCCTCGACTATGTACAGGTGACTCGGCGCTGATGGCGCGGAGGCAGTATCGGCGCGGCATACGGCGGCATGGTCAAACGCCGAACTGGACATAGTTTCCGCTTCGGCGCGCACTGGTGATCCCACTTCTGGCGATCACCATGGATACCGCTCAGCACTCGCGCGCGATCGAGGTCGAGGTCGATTGGCTCGCCGCCAGTCCCATCGGGCCTCACGCAGTCGCATTCAAGCATCACCTGACCGAGCGCAGGTATGCGCCGCACACCGTTGCCAGCTACGTCGCTGAGGTGACGCACTTTGCGCGCTGGGTATGCACCCGGCGGTTGCCGCTGGCCGGGATCGACGAAGTCTCGATCGCCATCTTGCTTGACGACCACCTGCCGAGCTGCGCTTGCACTGGGCACACCCGGCACGACCGGGCCGATCACAGTGCGGCGCTTGGGCAACTGCTCGTCGTGCTTCGCGCGCCAGGTGCCATTGCGCAGCCGCCAGTCAGCACGACGCCGGTGGCTGAGGAATTACGTCGCTACGACGATCACATGGACCACGTGCACCGGCTCGCGCCGAAGCGCCGGACCATGGTGCTGAGGATCGTTGGGCGGCTGCTGGCGGAGCGCTTTGATGGCAACGCCGTCGATATCGCGGCCATAACGCCTGAGCACGTCCGGCGCTTCTTTGCCGAGCAGGCCGCACTGCACAGCAAGCCCGCCGGCGCGGGGTCTGTCGTGTCATCGCTGCGTGGCTACTTCCGCTACCGCGCCTCGCTGGGCGATCTGGTCCACGGGTTGGTCGGCGCGCT
>JAYVDE010000461.1:0-4204 GCA_043749575.1 Burkholderiaceae bacterium
GCCGATGCGCCCGGGGTCAGCGTGGTCGGCGATTGGGACCCGCTGGGCATGCGCGCTACGGTCAGCCGCAACCTGTTGTTCACCGACGTTTTTGTGCCCGAGACGGCGCGCATGATGCCCGAGGGGCTGTACTTTCAGGCCGCCAGCCGCTTTCCGCACATGTTTGCCACGCTGTCGCCCACTTACATGGGCGTGGCCCAGGCGGCCTACGACTTCACCGTGCAGTACCTGCGCGCCGAGCTGCCCGGCATGCCGAGGGTCTTGCGCCGCCAGTACCCGACCAAGCAGTACGCGGTGGCCGAGATGCGCATCAAGCTGGAGGCCACGCGCGCGCTGTTCCTGCAAAACGCGCGCGATGCGGGCATCGACCCGGACAAGGACACCCGCATGCGCCTGTACGCGGCGCACTACACCATCATGGAGAACGCCAACGACATCTGCCGGCTGGCGATCCGCACCTGCGGCGGCCAGAGCATGCTGAAGTCGCTGCCGCTGGAGCGCCTGTACCGCGATTCACGCTGCGGCTCGCTGATGCTGCCCTGGACCGCCGAGCTGTGCATTGACCGGCTGGGCCGCGAATGCCTGTATGAGGCGGGCGAGCGGGACGAGGCGATCGAGTGAAGGCTGCTGCGGGCTGACCCGATCCGCCGCGCCGCGCCGCGGGCAGGGCGATTGCCGGCGTGTGCCCCGTGAAACCGATGCCATGAGCCCGCTCTACCAGCGCTTCGCCGACCAGGCTGCCCGCGCACCCGATGCCCCGGCGCTGCAGGCCGGTGAGCGCTGGCTGACGATGCGCGGCTTCGTCGACCTGGTCGACGCCACCGCAAGCCAGTTCCAGGCCGACGGCCTGGGCGAGGGGGCGTTCATCGGCTGGCTGGGCCACAACACGCCCGAGATGCTGGCCGCGCTGCTGGCCTGCGCCAAGCTCGGCGCGGTGTGGCTGCCGCTGAACTGGCGTTTGGCCGCGCCCGAGTTGGCGGCCATTGCCCGCCATGCCGGCCTGTCGGCCTTGCTGAGTCCACCCGAGCTGTCCGGCCTGGCCGGCCAGGTGCGGGCGCAAGTGGCGCTGGCCGACCCGGCAGGGCGGGTGTCGGCTGATGCGCCCGGCGCGCCGCGCGGGGCCCAGCCCGGCGACGTGATGCTGGTCTACACCAGCGGCACCACCGGCGAGCCCAAGGGTGCGATGCACACGCAGGCCGGCATGCTCGCCAACCTCGACATCGCCACGGCAGTGCAAGGGCTGCGGGCGGCCGACCGCGTGCTGGCGGTGCTGCCCTTGTTCCATGTCGGAGGCCTTTGCATCCAGGTACTGCCGGCGCTGGCCTGTGGCGCGGTGGTGAACCTGCACACCCGGTTCGAGCCTGGCGCCTGGCTGCACGACGTCGCCACCTGGCGGCCGACCACCAGCCTGCTGGTGCCGGCGGTGATGCAGGCGCTGCACCACCACCCCGGCTGGGCCGCGGCCGACCTCGGGTCACTGCGCTACCTCAACAGCGGCTCGCAGGTCGTGCCGGTGGCGTTGATCGAGGCCTTTCATGCCCGCGGCGTGCCGGTGGCCCAGGTTTACGGCAGCACCGAGACCGGGCCGTTCTCGATCGCGCTGCAGCCGGACGAGGCACTGGCCCATGTCGGCCAGGTGGGCCGACCGGCGCCGGGTGTGCAACTGCGGCTGGTGGCTGCCGCAGGCCACGAGCTGCGTCCGGGCGAGGTGGGCGAGATCCAGTTACGGGCGCCCAACCTGATGCGCGGCTACCACCGGCTGCCGCCCGGCGCCGGTTTTGTCGACGCTTGGTTCGCCACCGGCGACCTGGCAAGTGCCGATGCCGACGGCTGGGTCACGGTGGTCGGCCGCAGCCAGGATCTGATCATCTCCGGCGGCGAGAACATCTACCCGGCCGAGATCGAGAACCTGGCCGCCACCTGGCCCGGCGTGGCCGAGGCGGCGGTGGTCGGCCTGCCCGACGCACGCTGGGGCGAGGCGCCGGTGCTGGTGCTGGTGGCGCGGCCGGGCGCGGTGGTCGACTTAGCGGGGCTGCGCGCCTTGTTCGATGCCCGGCTGGCGCGCTTCAAGCACCCGCGCCGCATGGTGCTGGCCGACGCATTGCCGCGCACCGCGCTGGGCAAAGTGCAGAAATCGGCGCTGCGCGCAGCCTTGCTTGGCACTGTGCTCTGACCGGATGAGCGCAGTCTCCGTAGCGCCAACACGCAGCCGCACCGAGAACCGCGAAAAAACGGAAACCGGTCCTTCGAGCGATGACTGGGTTGCGGTTCAGACCGGTTTTGCGCCTGCTGCGCCGATGGCTGCTGCCCTTGCCACGCAGACCAGTGCAGCTTGGTTCTTCAACACCAACCACCGAGCTCGGGCCGCGCGCATCAAGTGAGGCCGGCTCGGCCCGTCGGGTCCAACCATGGGTTGAGCACGCGCGCCGGCGTTTTGTCGTAGCCGCCGACGTCCCTGGTGACGAGCGTCAGCCCGTGCTGCAGGGCAGTCGCCGCGATGATCAAGTCCGGTTGAGAAAACGTGTGGCCGATCTTGCGTCCCTGCTCCACCAGTAGGCGCCACTTGAACATCACGTCTTCGCTCACCGGCAAGACCCGGTCTTCAAATTGGGGGCGGAGCTGATGCGCCAGCCAGTCGTGCAGCGCGGCCCGCTTGCCAGGATCGGCCACGAGTTCGATCCCAAACCGAATCTCGGCGAACACCACGGCGCTGGTGTAGAGCTGCTCAAGCGGCTGGCGGGCCATGAAGTCGACCACCTTCGGCTCGGGCCGGGGCCGGCGCAATTCGGACAGCACGTTGGTGTCGAGCAGCCAGCCCGTCACAGCACCACGTCCCGCACCGACATGGCCTGGCGATCTGGTTCAAGCGAGATATCTGGAAACGGCGACGCCTGCAAGGCGTCGACCAGGCTTTGACCCGACCGCGCGCCTTTGAGGCGGCGGAACTCGTCGGCACCCACCACTACCACGGCATCCCGGCCGTGCACGGTCACATGCTGCGGGCCATCCCGGGTAGCCCGCCGCACCACTTCGCTGAATTGCGCCTTGGCATCTTGAAGGCGCCACGCGCCGGCTGGTCCAAGCACGCGCGTCGGGCTGAGCTTGGGCGTTGAAGGCTTGGATGAACTGGTCATGCTGACTACATTAGCACGGGTGGCAGGGGAGCGCGATGACGGTGACCCTCCCCAGCTCGACGCTGAAGTTCGAAAAGGCGTACCCAAACGACAGGGAAGTTTTCAATGCTTGGCCTGCAGGCCCGGTTGCCGTGACTCGCGAGGAGACGGCCCGCGGTCTGCGGCGGTCCCGACACAGTGGGTTGGTGTTCACCGAAGGCGCGCACAGCTACCGCCTGGTGGGCATGAATACGGTCCTTCTCCGACCGTGCGAGTGCGTTGTGGAATTTCGGTAGTCTGAGCCGCAGCGCTCGCCGGTCGGCCGCTCGTCAGGCCATGCCTGCCTGCTGGAGAACCTCGACCAAGCCGTTGCTCATCTTTTCCAGCTCATCCTCGGGGAAGCCGAACCGGTCGAAAACGATATTCATGCCGCCGAAGCCGCGGGCCAGAGCGCCCGCGACCAGATCGACATCCATCTCGACTGCGCCACGGCCCAGAAACCGACTGCCGGCGACGCACGAGAGCAGCAGCTTGATGCTGTCGTCCACCTGGTTGAAGAAGTACGCCCAATAGGGCCACTCGGCCTCCAGGCCGCGGAGCAGTGCGCGAACTTCCGGGATGTCCACCAGCCGACACGCCCGCGCCGGTTCTATCACCCAAGCGCTTCAGCCAGGCCATGCACATTGACCTGCAGACGCTGGCCGAGCAGGCGCACGTGCATCGCAACACGATCAGCCGAGCACCGGGTTCCCGCGGGGTTCAAGACTTCCTGCGCGAAGCCCTGCGCGTCATCAAGGCTGCGACCGACCTGAACGGCGACCTGAACGAAGCGCTGTTCTGGTACCGCAACGAGCCGCTTGCCGTATTCAGCTACAAAACCGCCGAACGGCTGGTCTCGGAAGGCCGAACCGACGACCTTCTGCGGTATGTGGCGTCCATCGAGGCTGGCGCGGCGGGATGATCCTGACTGAACTGGGCCCGCTCACGGCGTACCGCATGCATACGCCTCGGTGGGCCACGGCGCCGACCAGTGGCGCGGGGGCGGCGGAACACGGAGGGCGCGCAAACCGACCTGGCGTTTCGGCCCTCTA